>VXTA01000236.1:1350-5669 GCA_009837685.1 Chloroflexota bacterium
CCAGAGGTGAAGACGGGCACCCAACAACCAAAGCCAAACATCCTGTAATCATTCCAAAATCATGGCAATCACAGTTCAAACAAACACCAAACGCCCCAACATCATCGTCTTCATGACCGACGACCAAGGTTACGGCGATTTGTCGTGCATGGGCGCAACCGACTTCCGAACACCAAACCTCGACAACCTCGCCGCCAACGGCGTCCGATTTACCGACTGGTACTCCAACAGCCCCGTATGCAGCCCCTCACGCGCCGCTTTACTGACCGGCCGTTACCCCGGCAACGCCGGCGTCCGAGCCATCCTGCAAGGGCACCGCACCGCTTCCGGTCTGCCAAACTCCACGCCAACGATCTCATCACTGCTAAAAGACCGTGGCTATCAGACATCTATGGTCGGCAAGTGGCATCTCGGCCTTACCGACGAATGCCGACCCCACTCCCACGGCTTCGACTACTGGTTCGGATTCCTCGCCGGATGCATCGACTTCTACTCCCACATCTACTACTGGGGAGCCAATCGTCCCGGTCCGGGCATCAACCCCACGCACGACCTCTGGGAAAACAACGAAGAGGTCTGGTACGACAGCGAGTACTTCACAGAACTCATCGCCGAGAAAACCATCGAACGCCTGCGCGCCATGGTCGCCGAGAAGCGCGCCTCCGGCAAGCCCTTCCTCCTCTACGCACCCTTCAACGCGCCGCACTACCCCATGCACGCGCCCGAAAAATATACTTCCCGCTTCGCGCACCTCCCATGGGACAGACGCATCATGGCCGCCATGATCTCCGCCGTCGACGACGCCATCGGTGCAATCATGAACGAACTCACACGCCTCGGCGAAGCCGAAGACACCCTCACATTCTTCGTCTCCGACAACGGCCCCTCCCGCGAAACCCGCAACTGGCTCGACGGCACCCTAGACCCATACTACGGAGGCACCTCCGGCGGACTCAAAGGCCACAAATTCAGCCTCTTCGACGGCGGCATCCGCATGCCAGCAATCGCGCACTACCCAGCCCGCATCCCCGGCGGACAAGTCGTCAGCACACCCTGCGCATCAATGGACATCGTACCCACAGCCCTCCACGCCGCAGACGGCATTCCTCCCACCGACGAAACCGGAGAATTCGACGGCACCAGCATCCTAGACCTCCTCGCCGACGGCACTGAACTCCCCGAACGCGACCTCTACTGGGAGCTAGACGGCCAAACCGCCATCCGCAGAGGCAACTACAAACTAGTCATCGACGGCGTCCTAAGAGAACGAAACGCACCCCAAACCCACATCCACCTAGCCGACCTCTCAACCGACATCTCCGAGAGCAACAACTTAGCCGATCAAGCACCGAGATTGGCGTCCGAACTCGAGAAGGCAGCCTTGGACTGGCGAGCCGGCATCCAAGAACGCTGGGACCGCGACTACAGCCACCTAAACCACGGCATAGTAACCTACGCCGATTTTCCGGTGGGCTAAGCTCGTAGCGTCGTCATAAATCCCCTCTCCCTTGATGGGAGAGGGCTAGGGTGAGGGTGGCAGAACAACCCTACACGTCATTCCCGCGAAGGCGGGAATCCACGCCCCTTTCGTAAAACGAAAGGGGCGCGCACAAGCGAAGCGAGTGCGCGGGGTATGCCCGGGGTGATGGGCGTGGGTCCCCCCGTTCCACACCGTCATTTCCGCGGCTCCCTACCGTCATTCCGGCGAAAGCCGGAATCCAGAGGGGCGCGGGGCAGCGGGTTGCCCTTGTTCACGGGCGAAATGTCCGAGGACTGCCCTGCACCCCGATACGGGGACAAAGAGCGCGCGAGCGTTTTTCACCTAACTTGATAAACTTATACCGGGCACGATTTAGTACTAATGGAAACGACAGATTACTTTGAGCGAATCGTCAGGGCTAAACGTCCAGAAGCTCGCGAGACAGCATGGATCGAGCAAGTAATGGCCAATCCTTACTCGACTGAGAATCAACCTGACGGCCGATTACGACAATGGGGCTACATACAAGAAGCAGATAAGTGGTTACGAGTAATTACTGAAGACGATGTTGTGCACAACGCGTTCTTCGATCGCGGCAAACTCCGAGAATGGGGTAGACCAACATGGAACTAGAAATCCACTACTTCCCACAAACTGACACCCTCTATATCGGCGGATCCGAGACAGCCAACGAAGGCTACGACATCGCCGAAAACCTAATCGCCCACGCCACGGACGACGGAGAAATTGTCGGCATCACATGGAACACCCAACCGAACCTTAGGCCGATATCTCAATGACCGAAGCATCCGACGACGACATACCGCGCACTAATTGAGTTCGTCTTATGTCGGAAGATCAAACGCTCGACTACTACGAACTTCTAGGCGTACCCGTCAACGCGTCCCACGAGCAGATCAAAAGCGCGTACAGACAACTCGCTAAGGAATGGCATCCTGACCACAACGCGGATGCCCTCGCGCCCGATGCCATGTTGCTCCTAAACGAAGCATGGGAAGTCTTGGGCGACGAAAAACTACGCGCGGATTACGACCGTCAACGATCCTTGGCTAGTTCCAACGTCGCAGAAGCGGCGCGCCAAAGACAGCGGCAAAAGACTGAGAAGGCTGAAAATGGAGGTGCGTGGTCTTCTGGTATTGTTGAACCGCCTTGGTACCGGGCGACGGAGGACGAAGCAGATAGTGCTACAACGTCCAATGGAGATGAGCAGAACCAAACAGGTTGTGGGCCCAGAGGTTGCCTATGGGCGGTCGGAATCGTGGTTGGCATTGTTTTGCTCATTGGGCTGATCGGCTCATGCAACGAATCAGAATGTGAGCGAGCATTCAGGGATGCCGGAGTCTACGAGAGGTTCATCCCACAGTATTGCGACTGACTCCAGCCGAGTCCAACAATTGATGGTGGATTCAGTTCACGCCGGAGAGACAGGAGGCGCAAACTCAATGACCAAGGTTCAATTTCTAAAGCTATCTGATACTGCAATTGAGGTCAGAGCCGCCAGACAAGAAAATCTCAAACCAGTTTCCGTCCATTTAGACGGTCAGATCGTGAGTGTGCGCAATTGGATCGATGTCGCCAGAAATATCGTGCATTGGCTAATCGACACGGGCAGATTAACCGAATCTCAACTGCCCGTTCCATACGCGAATTATCCTCATCGAACCTTCATCGGTTCTGACCCGTCGCGTTTTCATACTCGCACAGAACGTGATCGGGCAGAGGATTTGGGCAATGGAATGTTTTTGAACACGCAAGCTGGTGCGGAACTGCTTATGGATAATTGCCAGTTGCTTCTAGAAAAGTGCGGTGTGGCGCCCGAAACCGTATGTGTCGGTTGGGAACACAGACCTTGACTGTATGTCGTTGCAGGTTGCAGAATACACATCCGATAACACCCCAATACCCTCAAATCCTCCAACTCTCAACTCGGACAACAAACATCACAGCCCATCATTCAAAATCATCGCAATCATAGTTCAAACTCGTCCCCCAACAACTTGCATCAACAATACATCCGTGCTAATATATGAATCATGACCTGTACAGTCAAGAACATCGCCGCGTCGACGGACGCGGACGGAAAACCAACTAGTCTGAAAGGCGGATACTGAACGGACAACGTGAACGCAGTGACACTCGAAGACGCCACCGCGAAGGGCGAACTAGGGCAGCCGAGGTTGCCCCGGATCAGGGCAAGTTTCTTCCCCGTCGAACCTCCGGCCGAGCGCGCGACAATCCTCGCCCGAATTCCATTGCGAGAATGGGGTGCTCGACAGAGCATGCATCTGAAAGGGGACCCGTGGGCGGTGAAACACCGTTCGTCTTCGCAGGACACCGCCGAAACCGGCTCCGGCGGCGATTTCCGACGATACAGAATGCTCAGCCAGCAGACTGACAGACAGACCATGAAAGGCTCCCTGGAAGGCAGAACGGCACGGCCGCGATGCGCCATGCCCAATTCGCAACATGAACCGGACGGCGGACACCCGCCGGAAAGGGCCGTGCAGCATGGAGCCGTTTCGGCGAACGTCTTCCCGGCTCGCCGCACGGGAGAGGCTACGTCTTCAGCTCGGGTGCAACCGAGCGAAGTCGCACGAATGGCTGAATTCAAGCGTGCGACCGGCCGATGGCCCGGTGCCAACGGCGAAAGACGGAACAAAACACAGCTAGCAACACCCGTCCGCAAAATCGACGCGACGGTGTTCGAACACATCCTATGACACAAACCAAACAAAAACCACCACCCCGAATGTCATTCCCGCGGGGCCTGCCCCGTACCCCGATACGGGGGCGGGAATCCAGAGGGGCCGGGTAACAC
>VXTA01000180.1:0-3155 GCA_009837685.1 Chloroflexota bacterium
GTATCTAACGTCGTTTCCGCGTCGATTTGGTCGCTTTCAGGCTGCGAGGTAGGGTTGGCACCCTCGGCCATGTTCAGATATCTTTCGTGAAGACCTTGAACTGAGCGCTTGAGAAACCATTGCGCTCCAGAAAAGAGGCATCGCGTTCGTCCTCGTCGAGTAGCACAGAAAACATGCTCGTCACGCCGTCGGACTTGGCCTTAGCCGTGAGGGCCGTCACCAATTTCGACCCGACGCCCTGCCGACGGTAGTCGGGATGAACCGCCATCGCGACGATACGCACTCCCGGCGGTAGCCCATACGATGAAGACTGTCGCTCGGACATTAGAAAAGCGATTATGTCGCCCTCGCGCTCCTGATCGACCGCCACGAAGCATCCCCAAGGCGCGTATTCCAGCGAATCAAGAGCCACGATTTGCAAGACGCGTCCAACGTATTGGTCCCACGTCAAGGACCGATCAGGGCCACGGATCTCTTGGTCCAGCGCCAACACACTGTCAGCGTCCCCCTGCTGCAATTCGCGGATCTCAATCATTGCGACTGCCTCCGACAGGTCAATTTACTACGTTCTGAGGCGTCCCGTTCAAATACGCTAGCGAGTTTTCAACGACGCCTTGGTTGAGCAAATCTAACCCCTCCGGGGTCATATCTGCGATGTGCGGGGTAAGCACGACTTGCTCGCACTGCGTAATCGGACTGCCCTCAGGCAACGGTTCATCTTCAAAGACGTCGAGAGCTGCTCCAGAAAGATCGCCGGCATTGAGAGCTTCGACGAGGGCTGCTTCGTCGACAATCGGCCCACGTGCAACGTTGACTAGGAGCGCGGTGGGTTTCATGAGTGAGATTTCTCTCGCGCCGATCAATTTTTCAGAATCGGGCGTCAGCTTCGTATGGATAGTGATCACGTCCGACAGTGCGAGCAACTCGTCGAGTTCAACGAACCGGACTCCGAGCTTTTTGGCTCGCTCATCCGACGGGTTGAAGGTGTATGCGATGACGTTCATTCCAAACGCATTGCACAGCCGTGCCATCTCAGCGCCGATGTTGCCAGTTCCAACAATGCCAACGGTCTTGTCCCCGAGGAAAACTCCGTCTTGTTTGACCCACTCGCCTTTGCGGGTCATCTCGGTGTACCAAGCAGCTCGTTTCGCGGCTGCGAACATTAGTCCAAACGCGTGCTCCGCTACTACTGGCGCGGTCTTTCCTGGGATGTTTGAGACGGTAATCCCGTGGTCTCGCGCAGCATCCAGATCGATCGAATCTGTACCGATGCCACAGACCGAGATGAAGCGCAGATCAGGGAGCAAATTAAACGCGTCCTCTCGCCACTCCAAGTAGCTACGAGAGTTGATGATGACAGTAGCGCCTTGGGCACGTTCGATTTGCTCATCGAAACTGTCGGCACGCGTCGGAAATATCTTGAGATCCGCCACCGCCTCGAGCTCTGCCATGCGCGGCGAACCTTGACATTGAGCCGGATCGTCGGACGGAACGACGATCAGTGGTCGGTTTCCGTTAGACATTGAAGATGCGTCTCGCTTCGTTAGTCATGCAAACTACTGCCGCTGCCGTGAAACTACAACGGCAGGAGTCCCCAGTAAAGGTTCGAATCGATTAGACTCGCTCCTCTTCCTCGAACTGAGGTGCGGTTTCGAACTCGGCCATTACCGGCATTCCATCATCGTCGGCTTTCGAGTTTCGGTTGACGCGTTGCCGTAACGTTGACGCGATCTGTGCCGCTTCAGCCCGGATCTCGTCGAGGCGCTGGGTCGTCGTGTCCAGCAGATCTTCCATCTGTTCGCGCGCGGTGCCGGTTCGGTCCATGAATTGTTCGCGTGCCGAACCGGTTCGGTCCCAGATCTGCTCGCGTGCGCTGTCAGTGCGGTCAAGCAAATCGGCTCGCATCTCGGAACCAGATTTGGGTGCTAGCAGGATACCGACTGCGAACCCTGCGATACCGCCGAGTATTACTCCTGCGAGAAAGCTGTCTCCACTTCCATTAGCCATTTTTATTCTCCGTTTCTTAGAGCTGTTCGGGTGTGGACTTGTCCTCACCCGTTTCTTGTGTCGTCCCCTTGTTTACGATGTTGTGAACGACGTTTAAATCGTTGGCCGATCACATAACCAAGCGGTGTAAGCAACCAAGTAACGACGTTGAATCCGCCATCGGAATTATCCGCTCCGACGCCGCTTCTGCTTCGGACCCGCTGCCTTAATTCGTTAAGCGAATCGCGGGCTGCGACAATCGTGTCCAACAGGTCGTCGACACGATCCATCGCTTCGTTCAATCGTCGCGTCGCCTTTCGCACACCAGACAGGATCAACAAGACCGCTATTGTCAGCACGATGCAAACGACAACGAATGCGATATCCCGCGCGACCGCGGAGATACCTGTGATGTCGTTCAGATCCAACAATCTAGTTCCGATTCGGTGAGACAGGGCGGGTGAAAAGACGATTTACGGGCCCTCCGTCACTATAGAAGAGATTCTATATAACCCGTATTCCACCGAAAAAGGGCATATCCTTCATTCAAACATCGTGCCGGGCTGGCAACTGCGGCAAAAGTTCGTGTCGCGTTGTCTAGATTTCACCGAACTGATTACAGAGCCGCATTTCGGGCAATCCGATCCTGATTTGCCGTGCACACTGAGGAATTTTCGCTCTTTCCGTGGATGATCAGCACCGAATATCTCTTGCAATTTCGTCGCTGCGTCAGTCGGCACTCGGTAAGTCGCCTCATGTAATCGCATAACCTCTTCACCACTTAGCCGTGTCACTTTTCTGAAGGGAAAGATTCCAGCTTCCCAAAGCACCTCATCAGCGTACGCGTTGCCGATCCCAGCGACCAGTTGCCCACGTGTCAGAACGCCTTTCACTTCGCCGCGGTACCGTTTCAATGCCGCTCTGAAATCTGGGAGGTTGAGGGGGGCGTCAAGCACATCTGGCCCTTGATCTGCGACGCGGGTTATTTCATCCAAACGATCCGACTCCAGATAGTAGATCTGCCCCATTCGCTTGGCGTCTGTATATCGGATCTGCATGCCATCGTCTAAGTTCATAGTCAAAATCGTCGATTTCAGAATCCGCTTACCTGGTTCCACTAATGACAACTCGCCAGTCAACATCGGGCTGACAACCATCGACATTCCACC
>VXTA01000180.1:3165-5643 GCA_009837685.1 Chloroflexota bacterium
TGATCAAAAACTTGCCCTTGCGTCCCAAGCCTTCGATGAGGCGTCCGCTGGCATGTTCACCCATCGGCGCACCGACTAAGTTCCTGACGACCAATGGTCGCAACTCGCGCACCGAGATGATTTTCCGATCCATCAATCTGGGCGCAAGATACTCTCGCAACACATGTAGATCTGGTGCTTCCGGCATGAAGCCATTATCCCCTATCTAGCAGGTGTGGTCGCCTCTATGGAGTATCGTTGTAACTAGATGCCGCGGATACTTCTCATACCGCTTGCGGGATGGCACATCCACTTTTTGAAGGCAAGCCCGATACGCGCCGTAATTCTCGTCGCGCTCGTCTCCTCAGCATTTTTCGCAACACAAACCGCATCAGCCCAACCTTTGACTCTGACCTCAGGGCCGTACGTGATCGTTGCCGACGAAAACGTAGGCAACTATCGAGTAATTGTCCATCAGTCTCCAGAACGAGTCATCATTGGCACGCTAACCTACGCCGTCCAGGTTTATGACCGAGAGACCGGCGTCAACGTTCCTGACGCCATCATCAAGGTCTACGCCACACCGTCCGAACACGGTGAACGACAGGTAGCTCCCGCTCTCAACTCGCCAGCAGACCGTGAGTACTACGTCGGTCGTCTTGAGATGGAGGAGAAGGGCGTCTGGGCGATTGACGTGGTAGTCGACCATTCTGAACTCGGCGAGTCCACGCTCACGCTTGCCACCGAAGTGTTCGAGCGAGCTCGTGGCGGATCAAACCTAGTGCTGGGCACGATCCTTTGGGTTTTCGTCTCAATAGCTTTCGTAGGTGTCACCATTTACTTGGTAAGGAAATCTAGGCGCGCGAAGATTCAACTGGGGATTGTGGAAGGCGACCGCGCCCAGTGACGGAATGAAGTAACCGAGGGGTTGTTATGTCACAGATATCTAAAGTGAGGATCAGGCACGTCTTCGGATCTTTTGAGACCGAGGGTGAGTTCTGGGAAGAGCGTCTGGCGATGCCGCTCGACGTGTATGAAGAATTCCGAGGTTCTAAGCGCCGTGCGGGAGTGATGACTGATCAATCGCAACTAAACCGCATCGAGCACGATGCCTATTTCATACAGATCGAGACCGACGACGGTGCGATAGGCATCGGTGGCCCAGTGGAAGAAACGGTCGCCTACTTGGTCGACAAGCACTTAACGCCTCTATTGCTGAACCGAGACCCGATGGCGACGGAGTTCCTATGGGACATCATGCACCGCTCACAGGTCCACGGACGACACGGACAGGCGATGATGGCGATTTCGGTTGTCGATTGTGCGCTGTGGGACCTTAAGGGACGAGTTCTTGGCGTTCCGGTCTACACGCTGCTCGGAGGACCTACGAGACAAGCGGTACCAGCCTATGCCTCAATGCTCGGGTTCAACGTGACCGACATGGGTTTAGTGCGCGAGCGCGCGTCGTGGGCCAAGTCTCTTGGATACACCGCGCAGAAATGGTTCTTCCGATACGGTCCGATGTCTGGCCATGAAGGATTGAAGGCAAACATCGCAATGGTCGAGACGTTGCGCGATACGCTTGGCGAAGGCTACGACATCATGCTCGACTGCTGGCAATCGATGGACGTGAACTACGTCGTCAAATTAGCCGCCGCTATCGAGGATTGCCAACCGCGGTGGCTTGAAGAGGTCGCGATGCCCGATCGCATCGATTCGTACCGTAAGATCCGCGAGAAGACCAACATTCCCATCTCCGGTGCCGAGCATGAATACACTCGCTGGGGCTTCAAACGTTTCATCGATGCTGAAGCGCTAGACATTCTGCAACCTGACATCTATTGGGCTGGCGGCATCTCGGAGACGTTGAAAATCATGGCGCTCGCAACCGCGGCTGACCTCATCACGATCCCACACGGGCACTCATCCCCTGCAGGAATCCACGTCTCGGTAACCCAATCGCCGATACACACCCCGTATCAGGAGTTCCTGATCAAGTGGAACCGTATCCACCAGCACTTCCTCGCTGATCCCGTAAACCCGGTCGATGGAATGATTGCAATTCCGACCACTGCTGGTGTGGGAATGGACTTGGATGAGGACAAGATCGAGCGAGAGGAAGAGCCGAGTTGGTGAGCGCCTGACTCCTTGACACCTGTAACGTTACAGGTTACATTAAAAGAGATGATCGTCAGTTTTCGCCACCGCGGACTCAAGCGTTTTTACGACCGAGGGGATGCTAGGCGATTAAACCCGGATCATTTGCCTAGAATTAAGGCGATAATCTCTCTCTTGGAGGTGGCGATGATGCCGGAAGACATGGACGTGAACGGTTTGAATCTGCATCGCCTGCGCGGCGGCGGAGAGACTTGGTCTGTTCGTGTCTCAGCGAATTGGCGCATCACTTTTCGGTTCGACAGAAATGGCGTATCGGATATTGATCTTGTCGATTACCACTGAGGAGTACGCAGATGCCGATGAAAAACCCTTCCCACCCTG
>VXTA01000116.1 GCA_009837685.1 Chloroflexota bacterium
TTTACGACTGTTAACGTAGCCGATCCGCGCCACCCTATGAATCCTGCGAGCCCGATTGGGCAGTTGGGAGGTTCAGGTCACGAGCTCCCGGGCGAGTTCCCACGGACGATGCGCATCCTTTCAGCTACCGGATGCTCTCTTTCGCTATCGGGACCGTGGTACTGTTCCCGTTCATAGCATTAGCATTTGCTAGTGTGCACATCAATTATGCCACACGTTACGGATTTCGCAAAACACCCTGCTAGACAACTCGATTAGAAATGGAAATTCGCACAATCACGCGCCATGAGGTGCCCGAACTGTTTCGAATCCTGCGCGCGGCCGGTCCTCATGGACACCGTGAGTGGCCGTTGACGGATGAAGCAACGTTTGTGGCGACGCTCGACAACCCACGCTTGGATCCGGATCTCCGACGATGGTCGATTGGATATGAAGAGGGTATACCGGTTGGGTATGCGTTGGTCGAACCGGAGTTGAATATCGGTAGGATTCTCGTTGGATTGGCTACTGTCGATGGGCGTGACGATGCCTTGGGTTCGTTGCTTCAAGACGGTGTCAGACGCGCTAGGGAACTCTCGGATCAAGATCGGTTCGAGATTCACGTTGCGGTGCGAGACACTGAATCGAAATCGATCGTTGATGCACTTGAAGCCGCCAGATTCGGTGTGGTTCGAACCGTCCTGAAGATGCGTGTCAACGTTTCACAAGTCGAACTGCCTGATTGCCCTGCGCCTCCCCGATTCGTAGTTCGTGATGCCGATATGTCCGACGCTGCTGAAAGTGCCGCAGTAACTGATCTGCACAATGCATGTTTCACCGATAGTTGGGGTTTCTCTCCGAATACTGTAGAAGAAATCGCTGATCGCACGGCAGCCGATGCCGATCGGAACGGATTTGTGCCGATAGTCGTTTTGGCGGATGCGTCGGATGGCAAGCTAGTCGGGTATAACTGGATCACGCTCAACGAAGGCGATGGACGCGTCGAGATGGTCGGTGTTCACCCGAGTATGCGTGGAAAGCGATTAGGTTGGACGATCTTTAACGCCGGAGTCGAACGACTGATCGCGCACCACGCGACGGCGTTGGTGCTGGATGTTGATTCCGAAAATCCCCCGGCTCGTAAAATCTACGAATCGGCTGGCTATCGCACCTATTCTGAGGTGCGGTACTACGGTTTGGATGTCGTGAAGCGTTAGGCTCTTGAACCCAGTGCTCGGTCGAGGTTGAAGGCGGCCGATATCAGAGCGAGGTGCGTGAAGGCTTGGGGGAAGTTGCCGAGATGTTCGCCTTTGGGTCCGATCTCCTCAGAGTACAGTCCGAGGTGGTTGGCGTAGCCGAGCATGTGCTCGAACATCATGCGCGCCTCTTCCAGTCGTGAAGGGTCGGAGCGGCCAGCGCGGGTTAACGCTTCTACCAGCCAGAAAGTGCACATGTTGAAAGTGCCTTCTTCGCCTGTCAAACCGTCTTGTGTCTCGTGGAGGTTGTAGCGGTAGACGAGGTTCGAGTAGACGAGGCCACCATTAGCCGGGGACCGCTGTATAGCGTCGAGCGTCTTCAACATGCGGGGGTCTGAAGGCGACATGAAGAAGACCATGGGCATGATCAGATTGGATGCGTCGAGAGCGTCCCTGCCGTACGCCTGTGTGAAGGCTTCGACGTTGTCGCTCCAACCGTACTTGATGATCTCCTCATAGATCTCGTCGCGCGTCTTGACCCATTTATCGGTGTCGCTCGGGAACGAACGCTTGGCAGCAAGGCGAATCGCTCGGTCGATGGCGACCCAGCACATCAGTTTGGAGTAGACGAAATGGGCACGACCACCTCTAACCTCCCATATACCCTCATCGGGGCGTTGCCAGTTGTCGCAGACCCAGTTGACCATCTTCCGCAGGTGCGACCAGAAGTCGTAAGAGATGGGAGTCTGATATTTATTGGAGAGGTACACCGCGTCCATCAACTCGCCGTAAATGTCGAGTTGCAACTGATCTGCCGCGCCGTTGCCGATGCGTACCGGCTTGGAATCCATGTAGCCCGAAAGGTGTTCGAGGGTGTGCTCTTCTAGGTCATGGTTACCGTCGATGCCATACATGATCTTCAGCGTGCCATCGTCTTCGCTTTCCGAACAACGGTCTTGCAACCAGTCCATGAATCGTCCGGCTTCTTCGGTGAGGCCGATTCTGAGCAGGCCATAGACGCTGAAAGCGGCGTCTCGGATCCATGTGTAGCGGTAGTCCCAGTTCCGCACGCCTCCGAGGTCTTCCGGGAGGCTGGTGGTGGGAGCAGCGACGAAGGCACCGGTGGGTTCAAAGGTCAACAGTTTTAAGCAGAGGGCTGAGCGGTGGACCATTTCGCGCCAGCGACCAGTGTAGGTGCATTTGCTAATCCACCGACGCCAATAGTTGACCGTGTCGTCGAAAAGGAGCTCGATGCGATTGGCGTCGAATTTGTCCGCTCTTTCCACATGCTCTACCGCATCGATAACGATGTACTCAGTGTGTCCTTCATGGATTTCGAAATCGACTTTGACCGAGTCGTCTACGATCTCAGGCTGCACTGTGCTCCAGTATTCCAGCGAAATGTCGGGAGATATGAAACGAACGTTTTCATCGACGAAAACCGTGTAGTGTTCGTCTCGTCCGTAGTTGAATTTAGGCGAGCAATCGATCTGCATATGGAGATTGCCGCGGATTCCGGTAATCCGGCGGATAAGAACATGGTCAGTGCCGCCAGCGAAACGGGTGCGGACCGGCATGAAGTCGACCACTTGGGCCACACCTTCGTCCGACGTGAAGTGCGTGACCAAGACGTTGGTTTCGGGCAAGTAGTACTGCGTGGAGCGAACGTCGTGATTGATCGGTTTCAGTGAGAAGTGTCCGCCGTTCTCGTCATCGAGGATGGATCCGAAGATCGAAGGCGAATCGAAATGCGGCGCGCAGAACCAGTCGATGGTGCCATCAACGCCGACGAGTGCGGCGGTGTAAAGATCTCCGATGATGCCGTGATCTTCGATACGCAGATACACAGTAGATTCTCCAACCCTATGAGGGCGAACAATGCTTTGGACGGAAATTATCGCAGAGCAACGGTACTCAGGCGCGGTTTCGCGATTCGATTGTAGATATCTACCAGACCGCTAACAGTCGCATCCCAAGAAAGCGTTTCAGCCCGTTTGCGAGCCGCCTTGGACATCTCCACGCGAAGCGTGTCGTTTCCCATCAGTTCGACGATCTTATCGGCGTAAAGCTGCGCGTCTCGTTCGCGGACCAAGTATCCGGTGTCGCCATCGACCACGATTGCTCGCAAGCCATCAACATCAGCTGCGATCGCGGGTGTTGCGCAAGCTGCGGCTTCTAATACAGCAAGACCAAATGTCTCGTGGAAAGATGGTGCAACGATGCAATCGGAATTGGAATAGATTTCGGGAAGCTCGGATTGAGGCAATACCCCGGGTAGCTTCACTCGGTCGGTTAGGCGCAGTTGGGAGATACGGCCAAGCACTCGGCGGAACTCGTCTGCGGATCCACCACCAACGATCTGCAATTCAGCATCCACTCCTCGACCAACGACAAGTGCAAACGCCTCGATCAAGAGATCCACGCCCTTCAACGCATCCAGTCTACCGACGTACAAAATGCGTTTTCTAGCTCGCGTATCCGAAGAGGTTGGCGACGATACGAAGCGTTCCGTGTCGACACCGGGCGGTACGATCACGATCTTGTCCGTGGGCACATCGAACTCTCTCGTGATGTGCTCCGCCTCGCCCTCAGTCCACGCGATGACCACGTCAGATTCTCTAGCGGCCCGGGCTTCATTGACGAAACGGATCTTGGGCTCGTCCTCCTCCGGGCGTACCCGCTTTTTGATGCTGGCCAACGTGTGGAAACTCGTGACATGTGGAACAGTCCAGGAACGCGCCAATTCGCAACCCACAACGCCTGAGAGCCAATAGTGTGAAGTCACCAAATCGAAGGTTCGGTTGTTTACTACGGCATCGCTCTCTACGGCGGTGGTGAAATCGGATAGGGTTTCGGGGATTCGATCTTTAGGTAGCGTTATTTCCCCAACTGGTACATGTACCAGTTGGTATCCCAGACTTTCTATGTCGTTTTCTATTCCTGGGTGCGTGCGGGAGTAGACAACTACGGCGTCACCGAGACTCTCCAAGCGATGGGCGACTTGATCAACATATACATTCATACCGCCTGCGTCGGTGCCGCCTGGTTGGATGCACGGGCATCCATGGACACTGATTACCGCGATACGCATCGATCTCCCCAGTTATGCTCCCGAATATTTGTCCAAATAGCAGTCGTTGAATGCTTTATTGCCGCTTGTCGAGGCGTACGGTATAGATTCTGCGGTCTACTGCGCCAAGGTGGTACTTGTAACGCTCGTCACCCCGCATGAAGTCGTACACCTTAACCCCCTCATCTATCGAGGTGAGGATGTTTATGGCGTGGTTCAACAAACCAACAGCCAACCACGAACGCTCCGGGACGTAGCCGCTGTTGTAGAGGTACTTGGTTGCGCCGATCTTGAACGCGATAGACGTCGCCACATTCTCGCCGTTGAGCGTGAGAAAGTACAGCCTTGTAACGTCCCTCTCGGCCAAGGTGACGGCAACTTCATGGAAGAATCGCTCCCGTTCGACTGTCATGAACTCCTGTTTGTCGATTGAACTACCACGATGGAGGTCGATGAAATCGCCCATCCTGTCGGCGACCTCGTTCGGAGATTTGTACTCGATCTGCTCAATATCGCCGGCGTTGTAGAGCCTACGCAGTTTGCGACGCAGTTCGTGTCGATGCTTCTTGGTCAGAGAAGAGAAGTACTCCTCTTGACTGGATGGCAGCGCGATTCTTGGTGCGACGCCTTCGTCCCAGATATGCACATCCCAACCGATGCCCTCGGCAACTTCTTTGACGGCGTGGATGGTGTGTGAGTCTTCGGGTAACGATTCGAGGACGAGGGCGGTGATTTCAGGATCGTCGTAAAGGGATTGGAGCAAGTCTTGGACGTCTTCGGAGCGTAGCTCTGCATCGTGTTTGAAGCCGAGATAGTCTACGAGATCGGTTCCGCCGAGGAAGGTACATACACCCTCATCATTGTTGGAGTCGAGCCTCAAAGGGGCGATTATTGCGGTCGTGCCGTTCTCCCGGAGCACAGATCGGAGCATCAGCTTCGAGTCGCCGCCGAAGTGTTCCCACCAGATGCGGTTCCACTCCAACGAGTCGAATGCGGAGCTGGAGGGCATGGAATCGTAAATGCGTTGCCAGTCGTCGGCTAAAGCGTCGAATGTTGGCGAAGTGATTCTGGATGGCGCAGTGGAGGTCATATGCGGGGGCAGCGGCTTTACTTGCCCAGCAAAGCTGCGACTTGATCTACGTCAGGCTCCACGTATTCGAGTTCGACGAGTGCATGGTTCTCTACAGTTGTAGGGTCTTTCAATCCCATGCCCGTCAATATACACACAACGTTCAACCCTTGGAGGTCTTCGCCTTGTTCTGCGAGCTTCAAAATGCCTGCCACGGAGGCTGCCGACGCGGGTTCGCAGAATATCCCCTCGTCGCGGGCCAGTCTGATGTATGCCTCGATGATCTCGGCATCGGTGACCGCGTCTATGT
>VXTA01000146.1:0-1183 GCA_009837685.1 Chloroflexota bacterium
TGGTTGAGCGGCCAACGCGATCGCTATTCCGCCGATGCCGAGAGTGGCGAGGAGTGGACTGATCTGGATTTCAAAGACCGCGAGGGACCAGAGGATGGCGAGGGCATAGATGAGTATGGGGAGCATCCGTTTGAAGGAAGGGACGAGCTGGTCGTCGAGATGCGTCGACGTTGCATCGGCAACGTGCGTGGAGTACCAGTCGAGGAGCAGGCTGCTGATGCGCGTAGCTACAAAGGCCGCGGTGGCAATGACCGCGACGCTGCCGATTCTTCGGACTAGCATCGCGAGGTCGGCGTCGATGGCGCGGCCGATTTGCCAGTGGTCTAGCGCGATAGATCCTGAGTAAGTTCCGCCGATGAGGAGGATGATGAGGATCAGAGGACCGTCGAGGGCGTTGAGGACCAGGTATTTGGGAGGCGGGTCGAAATCTTCCGCGCCGCCTCGGATGCGGCTTTTGGCTATCTTAAGCCCGATCTCGAGGACGACCGCGACGATAACGGTCGCGATGGCGATGATGATCGCTATGCTGTATTCGTTGTCTAAGTTGAACAATCTTTTCGGTATTTATGGTTGTGGATGGACGTTCCGTCCGCTGAAGCGCCGGCCTTCGCCGGAATGGCAGTGAGTTACGGCCCTTTGGTGACCCACGGTTGCTTGCGCGGTTCACCAATCGCCTGCAACAGCGCGGTGATGTAGCCATAAACGAAGGCGAACGCTGTTCCTTGGGGATCTCCACCGGCAATATGCGGCACATGGTCTGGCATCAACATGTACTTGTAGCCGACCTCTTGGTAGACCTTTATGCACTCGAACATGTTAATGCTGCCCTCATCCGGGAACACCTCCATGAAGTCGAGCTTGTGCCCGCGAATGTTGCGGAAGTGAACGTTGAAGATCTTCTCTCGACTGCCAAAGTAACGGATGATGTCGAATATCTCTTCGCCCGGATCATCGAGCATCTCGGTCACCGTTCCTTGGCAGAAGTTAAGACCGTGATACGGACTCTCATGCATGTCGACAAACTTCTTTAAACCATCTGGGGTGCCCAACACGCGGGTGACGCCGCGGAAACCCGGAGGTGTGTAAGGATCATGCGGGTGGCAGGCGATTCGCACTTTGTTCTCGGTCGCCACTGGAACTACACGCTCAAGGAAGTAGTCGATACGCTCCCAAAACTCATCTT
>VXTA01000146.1:1193-5601 GCA_009837685.1 Chloroflexota bacterium
TTCGGAGACTTCGCCAGCGATGCCGGGTGCATCGTCGTCGGCGATCTTGTCGAAGCGTAGGGTGGAGTTACTAGAGCCGCCGCGACCCGGCTCCCGCTCAGAACGAGGTATGCCTATGAGGTTCATGTTGTATTTAACGGCGGGGATTCCGACGGCAGCGCAGTTCTCGATCAGGGTGTTGACGACCTCGATCTCGCGATCGCGGTCCGGATCGATCCCCAGCATGATGCTCGGGGCTTCGGCGCGCTCGATCGGTGTGGAAGACAGCGGCAACTGGATCATGTCCAACTCGATGCCGAACGAGTTGACATGTTCTCGCCATCGGGCTAGGTCGTCTCGGATCCAGGTATGGGCGTTTCCTTCGCGTGGGTCGGCGCAAATGTTGTTGACACCGAGTTGAGCCCACTGACGGAGGTCATCGTCGTTTCTGGGTGCTACCTGGGTTCCTACGTACATATCTTTTCTCCGTTGATCGCCAATCTAGTGCCACTTCGATGATCGGTTAACGGTCGATCAGTCGGTACTGCCACTGTTTTACGGCATTTAAAACCGTGAGCCAAATATACCACTCAGACGGCTTTTTCCGTCTAGCCTTGCCACCTCAACACCGGTCGCCTTGCCGCCGTCGCTTCATCCAACCGCGTGTTCGGCAAAGTGTGCGGCGCATGGTTGACCGAGTCTGGATCGCTATCAATCTCATCATCGATCGCCTGCATCACCTCCACGAAACGGTCCAACGTCTCCTTCGATTCGGTCTCGGTAGGCTCCACCATGAGCGCCTCGGGAACGATGAGAGGGAAGTACATAGTCGGCGCGTGGATGCCGTAATCTAGCAACCTCTTCGCGATGCTGAGGGCCGGGACGCCGCGGTCGGCCTGACGCTTGCCACTCAACACCGTCTCGTGCATGCAGACGCGGTCCACTGCGAGATCGAAACGATCGCACAACCGAGCCTGTACATAGTTCGCGTTGATGACCGCGTTCTCCGAAACCGCCCGCAATCCATCGCCTCCCAGCGACTGCATATACGTGTACGCCCGCACCAGTATCGAGAACGAACCGTGGAAGCCGTTGATCTTGCCGATGCTGTTGCCAGGACGTCCTAATTGCAGACTGCCGTCATCGTTCTTGATAACCACCGGTTCAGGCAGATACGACGCGAGGTCTTCGGTAACCATGACCGGACCAGCACCTGGGCCACCCCCGCCGTGCGGGGTAGAGAAGGTCTTGTGCAAGTTGGAGTGGCAAATGTCCACGCCCAAGTCGCCGAGTTTCACCAACCCGAGCAACGCGTTCAAGTTCGCCCCATCCGCGTAAACCAATCCTCCCGCATCGTGGATGATGCGGTTGATCTCGATGATGTTCGGCTCAAACAACCCCAATGTGCTAGGGATGGTGAGCATGAAGACGCAGGTGTTCTCATCAGCCTTCGCGCGCAGATCATCGACATCCACATTCCCAAACTCGTCGGTCTTCACGGTTACGACGCTCAATCCCGCCATCGCCGCTGAAGCCGGGTTCGTGCCGTGTGCCGAGTCCGGTATCAAAGCAACGTCTCGATCCGATTCGCCTCGCATGTTTAGGGCGGCGCGTGCGATGAGGAGCCCCGCATATTCACCCTGCGCTCCAGCCAATGGTGCCAACCCTACTCCGGGTAGCCCGGTAGCCTCCCCTAGCCATTGCTGCAACTCGAACATCACTCCTAGCGCGCCCTGAACGCCTGCATCGTCCTGCAGTGGGTGAATATTGGCGAACCCTCCCAACGACGCGATCTGATCGTTGAGCTTCGGGTTGTACTTCATCGTGCAGGACCCGAGAGGGTAGAAGTTCGTGTCTATGGAGAAATTGAGTCGGCTGAGTAGGGTGAAATATCGGATGACATCGAGTTGCGACACCTCGGGCAGCCGTAAGTAATCGGATTCCCGCAACAAGCCATCGTCCGGCATATCAGACAGCGGGACATCTGGCGCAGGTAGATTGATGGCTTTTCGACCAGGTACCGACCGGTCCATCAGTAAGCTACGGTCGGGCATGTCAGCAACGCTGGCGTTGGGCATCACGTTATTACTCATCCCGCAGCTCCGTACCCCATGTCTTTCAGCGACGCAATGAGTCGATCAGCTTCAGAGCGACTGTTCATCTCCGTGGCGCAGAAGAGCATACCGTTTGGAACCAGATGCCCGACATCCAAACCTCCTATAATGCCTCGTTCCGCCAACCGGCGGTTGACCTCAGCAGGCGCGATGGGACACTGAACCGGAAACTCGTTGAAAAACGTTGAACCCTCTGCGCGGATTACCTTCCAACTGGGCAACGCATCTATCGCGTTCGCTAGATAATGCGCCTTGTGATAGGAGAGCTCAGCCACCTGCCGCAATCCGCTCGGCCCCATCGTCGCGCAGTAGACTGCAACCATTAAACCGATCAACTGTGTGCTTGTGCAGATATTGGAAGTGGCACGCTCACGCCGAATGTGTTGCTCACGAGTCTGCAACGTCAGCGTGTAGCCCGTCCGTCCCATTGTGTCAGTGGTCTTGCCGATGATGCGGCCTGGTAGTTGCCGGATATAGCGCTGCTTGGTCGTGAACAACCCCACATACGCACCTCCGAACGTCAACGGCACACCCAACGGTTGCCCCTCCGCAGTCGCAATATCGACGCCAAACGCGCCGGGCGGTTTAAACATCCCAAGCGCTATCGGGTAAGTGTGCATGACAGATAAAGCACCGACATCGTGCGCGGCATCCGTTAGCGCCTGCACATCTTCGATGCGTCCCAAGAAATTCGGCGACTGAAACGCGATACATGCCGCGTCATTCGGTATGTCCCCATTCATCACCCGCTCACGAGAAATGGCCTCCACCTCTACCTGTTGGTATCGTGTGTAAGCCTCTGCGACCTCGAATAACCGCCGGTCTGCCGTATCCAAAATCAAAATCCGGTTCCGACGACTGACGCGCGCCGCCATCAATCCCGCTTCCGCGAATGCCGTTGGCCCGTCGTACATCCCCGCGTTCGCTACTTCCATGTCGAATATCTGCGCCACCGCCGATTGAAATTCGAAACCGCTCTGGAGAACGCCCTGCGCCGCTTCAGGTTGGTACGGGGTGTAAGACGTCACAAACTCCCCGCGCTGCAACACCGCACCAACGGTCGCTGGAATGAAGTGCCGGTACGCGCCTCCACCCAAAAACGACGGTCGGGTTCCCGCGTCTTGGTTCAGCGCCGCAAGCGCCTGCATCCGAGATGTAACTTCCAACTCTGACGCCGAATCGGGCAACCGCAACGGAGGGTTGCGATGCTCCTCGGGGATGTCGGTTATCAGTTCATCGAATTGGTCGGCGCCGATTGTCGCCAGCATCTGAGCACGCTCTGACGGCGTGTTTGGAATGAATGGATGCGGGGACTGGACGCTGCTCAACTGAAACTACTCCAGCGTTCCCTGGTACGTCTCGGAATCCATCAATTCGTCCAGCTCTGATGGATCGTCAAGTTTGACTTCCATAATCCATCCGTCGCCATAAGGGTCAGAGTTACAAAGCTCGGGTGACTGCTCCAACTCTTCATTGACAGCGGTGACCGTACCGCTGACGGGAGAGAAAAGATCGCTCACCGCCTTAACCGATTCGATCTCGCCGATCTTGTCGAACTGATCTACTCGTGAGCCGATCTCAGGCAACTCGACGAATACAACATCGCCAAGAGTGTCCTGTGCATAGTGGGTGATTCCCACCTCGACCACGGCGCCGTTTCCGACGCGTGCCCATTCGTGCTCGGATGAGTATTTCAAATCATCTGGATACAACGCAGTTTGCCTCCGTCGGTACCGGTGTCGATAACCGCATTGACTATAACAAATTCGGATACGTCAAGTAGTAACCCGCGAGTTTCAATACGAATGCGGATAAAACGGCATAGGAACCACCTCAGCTTCCACTGTTTTCCCGCGAACATCTATCTGCACTGCCGTCCCTAACTCGGCGTGCTGAATGTCTATGTAACCCATCGCAATGGCGGAGCCCAGCGTAGGCGAGTGCGATCCCGAAGTCACCACTCCGACCCCCTCACCGTCAATCGAGATCGCATGTCCGTGTCTTGCAATGCCCCGCGATCGCATCTCAAACCCGGCGATCTTCTGGGGCGTGCCGGCATCCCTGATCTTCCGCAACACCTCACCCATCAAGTACTCCGGTCGATTAGGACGCACAGTCCACCGCAAACCCGCTTCGTAAGGATTGTTCTCCACCGTCATGTCCACGCCATGCAGCATGAGTCCAGCCTCCAAACGCAAAGCGTCTCGCGCACCTAAGCCGCATTGAGTCGCCCCGGCCTCAATCAGCATCGCCCAGATCGCCGGAGCGTGCGAACTGTCAAACATGATCTCAAACCCGTCCTCGCCCGTGTAACC
>VXTA01000312.1 GCA_009837685.1 Chloroflexota bacterium
AACCCCCTGCGTCTCGCTTCGTGCCCCCCTCTGAATCTCCCCCTGGGAAGGGGAGGGTAACGGGTGGCTACGCAAAAAGGGGAGGAGTGGGTGCCATCGTCCGCCCGGCCCTCTGGATACCCGCCTGCGCGGGTATGACGGGGGTTAGCTGACGGTGAACCAGGAAACGGCTTCTAGGCTGTCGGCGTCGGTATCGCCGTCAGTTCTGCCGGGGCCCCACAGGATGACGGTGCCTTCGGTCTTCATTTCGTTGAGACGGTCGCGTACTGATTGTCGAAGCTTGCCTTCGCCTTTGCCGTGGATGACCCTGAATTGCGGAATATTGCGAGCCAAAATGCGCCCGGCTATGAGCGCCAATGCATCGACGGCTTGCGGCTCTTCCCAAGCGTGCATATCGATCTCGCCGCTGGCCAAAATCTCATCGGTAATGGCGTACTGGTCGGTGGTTGATTCCTCGTCTTCTGCCTCGACAACATCCTCGGATACGACGTTCAATGTGATGGTCGCGTCGATCTCCTCCATGAAGCGGACGGGTAGTCGGTAAGTTCCGACGATCCGGATCTGCTCCTGCATTCGTACGCGCTTGCGTTCGATCGTGCGCCCGGTGAGTTCGGACAGACGGGCGGCGATCATGGTGTTGGTGACGGAGCCGTAGAGACGTCCGGTAGGGCCGGTTCTGACGGTCAGCTCGACCGGGTTTTCGGCGAGTTCGGCTGCGATGTCGCGCCACTCGTTGAGTTCGCGCAGGCGGCGTTCCTCGGCTTCGGCCCGGAGTTTTTCCGCACGTCGCAGCTGGTGTTCTGTAGCGAGTACGGCGATGCCACGAGGGATCAGATAGTTGCGTGCGAATCCGTTCTTGACTTCACGGATATCGCCGGCTCGCGCGGTCGGGAGCTCGTCTTCAAGGAACAGGACTTTCATGGTTGAGTTTTCTCGGTTAAGTGTTGTGCGACCGTAGTTTGTGGGTTTACGCACTTGCGTTGTTGCCAACCTACGATTCTACAACTTGGGCATATTGTGGCATTGCGAGATTGTTGTCTTTGCTTTCCCCCTCACCCTGGCCCTCTCCCACGGAGGGGAGAGGGGATTGTTATTTGTGCGTCTATTCGCTTCGCGAAGGGGGTGTGTTGTTGGGATCATGCGAAGATGAAGTGCACGGGGTAATATACCCGCATAGCCTATTTACCCTCAGTACTCAAGACACGTCCGAAGATAGAGACAGGGAGCAAGCGAGTTGGATTTCGAACAGATCGATAAAACGGCGGTCAATGATCCCGCGCAGCAACCAAACCTCGAAGATTATGCTGCGACACGCGCCGATTTCGATTGGTGGCGCGACGCGTTCGAGAGGATGGACTGGTTGCCGAGCGGCGGTCTGAATAATGCGTACGAGGCGGTCGATCGACACGTAGCGCATGGTCACGGCGACAAACTCGCCATGATCTGGATCGGAAAGAACGGCGAGGAAGAACGATATACATACGCCGAATTCAAACGCGAATCCGATCGTTTCGGTGCGGTCATGAACAATTTGGGTATCGAGTTGGGCGACCGCGTTTTTATCTTCATGGACCGATTGCCGGAGTTGTACATCGCGGCGATGGGAATTCTGAAGGCGGGCGGTGTAATCGCTCCGCTGTTCTCAGCCTTCGGACCAGACCCCGTACGTGATCGGATGCTCGACGCGGGTGCGAAGTATCTAGTTACCAGCCCGGATTTGAGGGGCAAGATTTCGGTGATTCTGCCGGACATTGAGACGCTCAAAAGCGTTATCAGCGTCGACAAAGATGGTCGTTCCGGCGAACCTCTCGCCAATGGGGACCTTGACTACTACGAGCTGATGGGGGCGGCTGATCCTGATGATTTCACGATGGCGGATACGACGCAGTATGACTTCGCGATCATGCACTACACGTCGGGTTCGACCGGCAAGCCCAAAGGTGTGCTGCATCGCCATCAAGCGGTGATTCAGCAGTGGATCACTGGGCATTGGGCCCTTGATCTCAAGCACGATGATGTCTATTTCTGCACTGCTGATCCGGGATGGGTAACTGGCACATCGTACGGGATGATGGCGCCGTGGACGAACGGCGTCACGCAGATCATCTACGAAGGTGGTTTCAGCGCGTCTGGTTGGTACAAGGTGATACAGGACTACGATGTCACCGTTTGGTACACCGCGCCGACGGCGGTTCGTCTGCTGATGCGCGCTGGCGGCGACGTGGTGAAGCAGTACGACATGTCGTCGCTGAGATTCATCGGATCGGTAGGCGAGCCTCTCAATCCTGAAGCGGTGGTCTGGGGGAACCGATACTTCGATATGCCGATCCACGACAACTGGTGGCAGACGGAGACGGGTGCGATCATGTGCGCCAACTTCGCGTCGATGGCGGTGCGACCCGGCTCGATGGGGAGGCCGTTCCCGGGTGTGACGATGGGGGTGTTAGACGACCAGTTCAACGAGATGGGGCCTGGAGAAGCCGGAAGCCTCGCGGTTCGCCCTGGCTGGCCGTCGATGATGTACACGTACTGGCAGCAGGACGAGATGTACAACTCCCGCTTCAAGAAGGGCTGGTACATCACGGGTGACCAGGCGAGCATCGACGAGGACGGGTATTTCTGGTTCCAAGGCAGGGCGGATGATGTGATCAACACTGCCGGACACCTTGTCGGTCCGTTCGAGGTCGAATCGGCGTTGATCGAGCACGAGGCGGTAGCGGAAGCTGGCGTTATCGGCAAACCCGATCCGATAGCGATGGAGATTGTCAAAGCGTTCGTGACGCTAAATCCGGGTTACGAAGCTGGAACTCAACTCCGGCGCGAGTTGATGCGATTCGCGCGAGATCGGCTTTCTGCCGGAGTAGCTCCGCGCGAGATCGACTTCATCGACATCATGCCGAAGACACGTTCTGGCAAGATCATGCGCCGCCTCCTAAAAGCGCGAGAACTAGGCCTCCCAGAAGGCGACACCTCGACACTGGAAGACGACTAGGAGACGATCTGGATTCCCGCCTGCGCGGGAAAGACGTAAAAAGTCGCGGGAATGACAAAAAGTCGAGGAAAAACGAAAAGTCTCACGAAAGGCGAGCGAAAATGCCCGACGCAGCAGTATTCAGCACAGTTAATGAACCGTTGACGATCGAGGATATCTACGTAGACGATCCCGGTCCGTACGAGGTCTTGGTCAAAACCATGGCGACGGGAGTCTGTCACTCCGACCTACATTTCGTCGAAGGCCTCTACACGATGGAGACGCCGGCAGTGATGGGGCATGAGGGAGCGGGGATCGTCGAGAAAGTTGGCGAGCTTGTCCAGGATGTGACTCCAGGTGACCATGTGATCCTCTGCCTTTCGGTGTACTGCGGAAGATGTCGGCACTGCATCACTGGTCACCCGGCGCGCTGCCAGACGAAGCCGATGCGCGGTGAAAACGAAGCGCCGCGGATATCGTGGGATGGACAACCGCTGGTGCAGATGGCGAATCTTGCGACTTACGCCGAGAAGATGCTGGTGCATGAGAACAGTGTGGTCAAGATTCGCGAAGACATGCCGTTCGAGGGAGCCGCGTTGATTGGATGTGGGGTGACGACGGGGGTCGGTGCGGCTCTGAACACTGCGCAGGTGGAGCCGGGTTCGACGGTTGCGGTATTCGGAGCGGGCGGTGTGGGTCTTGGAGTGATTCAAGGAGCGCGCATAGCCGGAGCGTTGCGAATCATCGCGGTTGACATTTCGGAGAACAAGCTAAAGACCGCCATGGATCTGGGCGCGACGGACATCGTCGATGCCTCAGACAGCGATCCCGTCGAAGCGATCATCAACCTCACCGAAGACGGTGCTGACTACACGTTCGAGGCGATAGGTCTCAAAGATGCCGCGGAGGCTTGTTGGGACTCGTTAGGGACGGGTGGAACAGCGACGTTGATCGGGATGATCCCAGAGGGCACCAAGATCGAGATTCCGACGACGGGGATGCGCGAGCGGAAGATCCAGGGTTGCAGCATGGGCTCCAATCGATTCAAGGTAGATATGCCCAGATACGTCGAGTTCTATCGACAGGGCAGGTTGCTATTGGACGAGATGGTGACACGCCGGCTTAAACTTTCAGACATCAACGAAGCGTTTCGCGCGATGAAGGCAGGTGAAGTCGCCCGCTCTGTGATCATGATCTAGGGTTTGCGGCCCGATGTCGAGATTGAAGACGATATTGCTCGCACGAGCCTGCGGCTTGGGTCTGCAAGAAGTCCCTCGATCGGAGTCGGCTTTGCAACGCGGTCAATCAATGGATTGAATCGGCGTTGTTGTACCCTAGTTTGTTGTCTGATCGCAAACCCTAGTTTGCGATCGCTTCGTATTTGAAAGTCAAAGGGATCACTCCCGGATTTTGCCGGATCGCCAAAAAGAGGTGCATGCTTGAAACGCGTCATATTGAGCGCCACGCTTGTTGCGTTTTTGACTTTAGCGGTCTTTTCCTCGCAGTCGCAGTCAACTGAAGCTCAACAGACCAAAGACTTCCAACTGACGGTTCGGAATATCACTGCGCGGCAGCCGATATCTCCGCCCATCGTGGTAGTTCACGATAGCAGCGCCGTTTTACTGCCGTCATCTGCTGGACGGTTGGAAGGATTAGAGGCGTTCGCGGAATCTGGGGACCAACCCGAATTGATGGAATCGCTAAGGGGACGGTCTGGAGTGAAGGATGTGTTGAGGTTTGGCGGTGTGCTCAATCCCAACAGTCAGCAAACCCTGCTTCGCGTCCCTGCTGATCCAGGGGACCGCATCAGTGTCTTAGGTTCGCTTCAATGTACGAATGACGGAATAACCTTGGGCACCATCATGGTGTCGGATGATGGTTCGCCGAGCTTCGGATCGGGAACGGTGTGGGACGCGGGTACTGAGGAGAACGACGAATCACGTGCCACAGTTCCGTGTCCGGAACCGGGTTGGGAGGGAGAAGGAGTTTCCAATCTTGATACAGCGGATGGCGAAGGAAGCATCAGTCGTCATCCGGGTATTTCTGGCAATGGCGACCTCGGTGCAGTATTCGGCTGGGACCATACTGTCATCGAGATCGCTCTGGATGAGCGCGGTGCCCGCCCTGCCCGCGCGTTTGAAGTCGGCGCGACCCTAGAAAATCGAACAACCGGTCAACCGATCACGCCGCCTGTTGTGGTTGTTCACGACAAAAACGTTGACGTGATCGAGTACACGCGACCTAGGGAATTGCCAGGCATCGACGCGCTATCGGAAAGCGGCGACGGTTCAGTTCTCATCGCAACACTCGCTGAGAGACCCGGAGTCGTGTCTGTCCGGCAGTGGTGGACTGATGGGCCGATCGTGCCAGATAGCTCATTCAGTGGTAACGCACGCGCTTTTGTTGGAAACAGTGTGACGGTGTTGGGCATGTTTGCGTGCACAAATGATGGCTACATCGTGGCTTCCGCGGAGGTCAAAGGATCGTCGCTAAACGTCCAGAGGACATCGGGAATTGCCAAGGTTTTCGACTCGGGGGCTGAAGACAACTTGGAGACTTCGGCTACGGTGCCTTGTTTGGGCGGGGAGTCAGCTGGCCTCTCGGAAGGGA
>VXTA01000225.1 GCA_009837685.1 Chloroflexota bacterium
TTTAAGGATGATGCATGTCCGACAACCTCGGCGAGAAGTCGTCCCAAAATAAAACCGGGCCCGCTCGTGGGAAGGGGCCCTGATGATTTGATCGCTAGATCGCGACTGCTGGACTATCAGCCAGACGGCTGCAATCGGATGATCGCGTGGTAGAACTCCGCCCAGATGCGTTCGGAGCGCAGGTCCGCTGTCTGGCTTGTTGGCCAACCGGTCCAGTACGTCGTGTTCATCGCGTTGATGTGCCCGTCAATCACCAACTGAATCTCCGGCATGTCACGCAGGATGATCTCCGTTGCTTTGCGGAACAGGTCGATGTATTCCGCATTGTCAGGCGATGCTTCCAACATGCCCATCTGGTCAACGAGAGCGTCGTACTCGGGGTTCTCGTATCGAGGTGCCGAGAGGAAGTACGCAACAGTTTCACCGATGTCCGCGGAGTTGTTGGAGTGCCAGTGGACGTAGGTCTGGTACGGCTCAACGGTGCTGCCGCAGTGCCAAGTCAACCATGACGGCAGGTCGCCAACTGCCTGCTTGCCCCAGAAACCGGTCAATCCACGTCGCTCGACAGCGTCGAACCCGGCGCGCTGCGCGCTCTCAACGACAGCAGTGCCCGCGCGGGACATTTTCCAGTATCCGGGGGACGGATTCCAGAGTTCGATCAAGAGAACTTCGCCGTTCGCATCAGTCCAAAAGCCGTCGTCATTGCGGGAATACCCTGCGGCTTCCATGATCTCTGCGGCCTTCTCAGGATTGTGCTGATCCGTACCGTCGGCTTCGATCAGATCTCGGATCTCCTCGTAGTAGGCTGCCGGACCAGGGAAACCGATCGCCAATGGCACCGCAACTGGCATGGTAGTTCCCTCAAACGCGAGGTTCGCAACGGACTGCTTGTCGATGGCGAAGTTCAACGCTCGGCGGACGGCAGGATCATCGAACGGTGCGACCTTGTTGTTCATCGTCATCGAGATCATGCAGCCGTTCGGGTCGTGGATGAACGGGTCATCCTGCCACGAGATCACCTTCGGGTTCCTAACTCGAGTCAGCTCGAAGAGTCCAGGCTGGAACGTGAACTGCAAGTCGATCTCATTACGAGCCAACCGCAGCGCGATCGACTGCTCGTCGCCGGACGGTGCAAAGACGATACGCTTGACGGCGGGCAACGGTGCCACGCCGGCTTTGGCAGCCCACCAGTTGTCGTCGCGGTCGAAAATCAATGCTTCAGGCGCAGCCTTTACAAGCTTGAACGCGCCGGTGCCGACTGGCCAACCCTGCGAGATGTCGACGTTCTCAAACGTCTCGGGGTCCTTGCCTTCCCAGATGTGCTTCGGCAATACCGGCAACTGTTCTTCTGAGTTCTCTTGGAAGAGGATGAAGAATATCCGCTGATCAGGACGCGTCAGATTCAGCTTGATGGTGTAGTCATCCGGCGCTTCGACGCTCTCTACAGCGCCTTTCAGACGGAAGTGGAATGCGCTCGAAGGATTGTCGATGATCAAATCCTGCCAAGTGAAGCGGACATCCTCCGCTGTAAACGGAGTGCCGTCCGACCAGTGTGCGTCTTCCCTGAGAGTGATTGTGATCTCGTCGAAGGTGTCGTTGTACTGCCAATCTTTAGCCAGCCACGGACGGACCTTGCCGTCGTGGTGCCCGAAGTAGAACAGGAACTCGAGCCAAGAGTTGTTGGAGAACGTCCTGATTCGACTCAGACCTCCGCCAGACAACAGGTTCATATTTGCCGGGTCCAGCTGCTGTCCACCGATCGCGATGACGAGCGTGCGATCGCGCGGGACGTCGCGAAGTCCTTCGGTTCCAGCTGCCGCTGGCGGTGTAGCGGTTGGTTCAGCGGTTGCTGTAACGACCTTCTCGACCTCTACTGCCACCTCTTGCTGGACTACCACCTCTTTCTCGACGACGACGGTCTCGACGACCCTCACTTCGCGCGCGACTTCGACCTCGACCGTCTGGACGACAATCTTTTCCGAGGTACACGCAAATGCCGCGACGCCGGCCAAGATGACGCTCAGGGCAGCGATCGCAAGCAACTTGTGTAACTTGAACATTCCGGATATCTCCTTTGCTTGTGTTCTCCGTTATTGGTGGCGTTAAGGTGAAATTTGGTTTTGGGGGTGATTCTGTTTCTCGCCTATTCAGATGGGCGACGTTGTATTTTTGGAAAGCATCGACTCCAAGTCAGTTATCGGTCTATCCTCGTACAAGAAACATTTGACCGCACGATCATCGTCAAGCCTATAGTGCGGCGGATCGTCTTCGCATCGGTCGAACGCGTGAGGGCAACGCGGCGCGAAGGCACAACCCGTAACCGCGACATCCCGCTGGTCTCCCGATGATATCGGAGACAGGTCGTCACCCCAAGGCACACGAGGATCGGGAACCGGGATGGAGCCCATCAATAGTTGGGTGTAGGGATGCGAGGGCTGCTGGACAACATTTTCGACGTTGCCTGCTTCCACAACCGATCCTCTGTAGAGCACGTAGATGCTATCGCCGACTTGGTACGCGGTTGTTAGGTCATGGGTGATGTAGATGATCGATATACCCAGCTCCGTCTTTAACGCGCGAAGGCTCTCCAACACTGTCGCCCTAAGCGAAGCATCGATCATCGAAACAGGCTCATCCGCCACGATAACCTTCGGCTTCAAAAGGAATGCTCGGGCGACCGTGATCCGTTGGCGCTGACCACCGCTCAACTGATGAGGGAAGCGGCGCAGAGTCTCCGCAGGTCGTAGCCCGACCTGACGCAATGCATCCTCCACCATCTCGTGCGCCTCATCCTCGGAATCGGCGATGCCATACAACTGGGCGGGTTGAGTGAGTATCCGGTCGACTCGATAGACCGGATTGAACACCTCAAACGGGTCTTGGAAGATCGGCTGAACATTCCGTCGAAACTCTCTCCAATCATCCCCCTTGAGTGAATGTATGTCGCGCCCACGATACCGGATCTCGCCTCGCGTGGGGCGCATGAAACCCAAGAGCATCGAAGCCAGTGTCGTCTTGCCACTTCCACTCTCACCCGCTATGACGGTGATGCTCGGGTTGTCGTCGTCAACCCTAAGGCTGATGTCGTTGACCGCGACGTTCTCGACCTTGTTGAATAATCCGCGGCTGAAAACACGCGTCAGGTGGTCAGCTTCTAAGACTGCGCTCATGTTGCCGCCTCCGCGTAGAGATGACAACTTGTCCACCGACCTTCTCGGATCTGGTCGTAACTCGGATCCGCAGACCTGCAAATCTCCATTACCGAGTCGCAGCGCGGGTTAAATGAGCATCCGCCAGGCAGTTCGAGCAGCGCAGGAGGAAGCCCGGGAATCCCCGTCAGTCTATGCCGCCGACTAGTCGACGGCAAGCTGGCGATCAACGCTCGCGTATATGGATGGAATGGATCGTCGAAGATGTCCAACACCTGGCCGACCTCCACAAGTTTCCCCGCGTACATAACTCCGACGTGAGACGCGAACTGCGCCATCAGACCCATGTCGTGCCCGACTATCAAAACCGCCGCACCGATCTCCTCCTGCAACTTGCGCAGCGTTAACATCACTTCGCGTTGCACTACAACATCCAAGGCACTGGTGGGTTCGTCTGCAATTATCACCTTCGGCCCCAACGAGACCGCGATGGCGATCGCGACGCGTTGTTTCATCCCGCCGCTCAATTCATGCGGATACATCCGAGAAACCGCTGGATCAAGACCCACGCTCCGCAGAACCTCTACTATCCGCTCCGAAATCTCTGACCTGCTGATGCTGTCGAGATGGTCTTTGAATCCATTAGCTATCTGGTTGCCAACTTTGATCACCGGATTCAGTGAGTTCATGGCGCCTTGAGGGACATAAGAGATCTGCGCCAATCTGACCTCGCGCATCTCGTTTTCCGAAAGACCCAGCAAATCAACACCATCCAACAGCACTTCCCCATCGACTATACGCCCCGGAAGCTGCGTCAATCGCATCAAAGCCAGCGCGGTCGTCGTCTTGCCCGACCCGGATTCTCCCACCAGTCCGAACCGTTGGCCTGGACGCAGCTCGAACGAGACACCATCCGCCGCGCGCAACATTCCCCGCGGCGTCTCATACTCCACAGACAAATTGTTGACCTTAAGGACAGCCTCGCCGTTCGCAGACGTCACGACGTACCCCTCAATCTCGGGTTCGCGATGCGGTCAAGCCCCAACGAAGTCAGAAAGAGTCCCAGGAATATGATTACGATGACCACTACGGGCGATCCCCACCACCACCAGAATCCGCGCAGCACTGCTCCGTAGTCGTTCGCCCACCAAATCGACCAACCCAGAGTCTGTGAATTAGCAGGTCCGAGCCCGAGCACCTCCAATCCGATCGAGAAGAGTATTCCTCCGGAGACCGCTTGGACAAAGCTTGCCGCGAGATACGACGTGAGGTTCGGCATCAACTCGACGAATATGATCCGCCACGTGCCGGCTCCGGAAGCGCGCGCCATGTTGACGAATGCCCGTTCTCGTAGCGTCAATACTTGAGCGCGGATCGTGCGCGCCGTCCCCATCCATGACAACACGCCAATGACTATTCCCATAATCCACACGGCACCGACCGGAAAGTACTCGATGATGAAGACGAGGAGGAATAGTATCGGTATCACGAACAGCACATCCGAAATGATGCGGATGAAGGTATCAGCCCAACCACGTACGTAACCTGCGAAGAACCCGAGGCAAGTGCCTATCGTGATGCCGCAAATCCCGGCTAATAAGCCAATCAGCAACGTCTTCGGCGTACCGATCACCAGAAGCGCCAGTATTGATCTTCCCACCGCATCGGTTCCGAACCAGTGCTCCAACGATGGTGGTTGCGAAATAGGTGCCGAATTAAGGCGCGCCAACTCCAGATCAACGAACAGATAACCGAAGGCTGTAAAGGCGATAACTGCCCCAAGAAGCGCCAATCCAAGAAGCAGCAGCACGTTCCCGGCCAACAGCCGGAAGAAACGGCGCGCCAAAGATGCCGGAGAAATCTCGTTGCTCCTCTGTTCTACTGCCACGCCACTGTCCGATCAATCGGTCTCATGCCGAATCCTGGGATCCAAAATCGGGTACACAATGTCAAGCAGGATCAAGAACAGCGTCACTACGATGATCACCACTAGAAGTATGAGCTGCAACAGCGGCAAGTCTTTGACCGTGATGGCATCGAGCAATATCGTGCCGATACCCGGATAGACGAACACAACTTCCACAAGGGCCGATCCCGATACGATGAATCCCAGACTCAACGCGAGGAAGGTTATTTGGGGCAACAACGCGTTCCGAACTTGGTACGTGTAAAAGACGCGCCACGGCTTCAGTCCCATCGCTCGTGACATCTGCACGTAATCTTCGCCCTGGACGATCACAATCATCGAACGCATTACGATAGCCCAGCCCCCGGCGGCGACTGCGACCAGCGACAACGCCGGCAGGAACGCATGTTTGACAATCGTGAAGAGGCCGTTGAGGCTGAACTCTGGCGACTCGCCCAACGTGTAGCCACCACCTAGCGGAAACACCGCCCACGTAAAGGCTAACAGAGCAATCAGCAC
>VXTA01000133.1:0-1160 GCA_009837685.1 Chloroflexota bacterium
ACCGCCCATGGACCCGGAAGTGAATAAGAGTCCCACGAGATGACCATTTCGATTGCTGGATGTGTAAAGACATTCTCGATCTCCGGATCTATCGGATCCGCAGGAAGAGACACTGCGTTCCAACCAGCGACCAGAGGCAATACGAAATCGCCGCGCTGGGTTGTCTCAAAATAAAATTGGAACCGCGTTTCATTTCCTGCAGAATCGTTGGCCTCGACTTCAACGCTGTGTTGCCCCTGATTCATGCTCAGTGGCCAATAGACAAATTCGTTGCTCCTGACGACTTCGAACTCGTCGACGGTCTCCTCACCGTCGAACAGCACCGAATTCAACGTTACGGAGTCCGTTTCAGGAAACTCAATCAGGACGAACGGACGTACTTCGCTGGTTTTCGCTCCGTCTGCGGGGTGAACCTTGACGCCATTGGGCACGACGGCACCTTCGAACTTCGTATCCAAACCAAATCCTCCCGTCGCAACTGCCCAGTTGGAAACATCTTCTCCGTAACGGTCATATCTCGACTTATCCCGTCCATATGCGACCACCACCAACTCTCCATCGCGCAGACCCGCTTCAGAACCTGCCGGGTTGCGCCATGTGTATTCCCAAACTTCGCCTGGACGCGAATTCGCTATGTCTTCCGTCAATTGAAAAGGATCTTTCATGCCATCGCCATCTTCGTCATAACCGCATGTGTAGTCGGTACCTCTCGGTTCTTGCGGCTTACTTGGAAAGGCACCATTACGATTCGCTATGAAATCGTCAACATCACGTTCAACATCTCGCCCATCAACACTCTCGGTCCACTTCAAGCTTTCGCAAACCACGACTACTCGCGGCGCCCCTTGTAAAGGCTCGTCGGATGTGATCCGGACATCGATCGTGTCCTTGGTCAACCGATCTGGGCCCTCGTCACCGGTGCCCAACCCTGAACCGCCGCTCAACTTCACCGTCAAACGCGGTGCAATTCCGTCCTTGATCTGCACGAAACCCAACTTCCGTCTGTTGGTCGAGTTGCCAGCTAAATCCTCCACTTCCTCTCCCTCCGCGATTCCCACGATCGGCGTTGCGTCAGAAGCCAACTCGTCTTCAAGCTGCAAAAATACATAAGCGCCATCGACTTGAGTTTCGACAATCTCGGCGGATGAACCGTCGTTCAG
>VXTA01000133.1:1170-5528 GCA_009837685.1 Chloroflexota bacterium
CTTCAAACGTATCTACGGACACCGTCTCGGACGCGATTTCACCATCGAAAACCAGCATAACGCCATAGCGATCAACGATCGGCATACCGTCTTCATCCAATCCGAAATAGCCGGTTACCGAACTGTGGCTATCGTTCTCGGCGAAGACCGACGGCATGAACGTTACGATGCCGATGACAGAAAGGAACAGGAATGCGGCTAATGCGATTCCGTCAACAAGGGATTTACTGCGTTTTGACATCATCTCCTGCGTGCTCCCAGGAAATGAAATACGCAGAACGGCTACCTACCGTTTCGCCAGCAGTGCGTCAATAGCGGATTCGTGCTGCTCATCGGCATGATACGAAGACCTTACCAACGGCCCGGACGCGACGTGCTTGAATCCCATCTCCATGCCGACACGGGCAAACTCGCCAAATTCGCTAGGATGGTAGAAACGGATCAACGGATGATGTCGCTCAGATGGGCGCAAATATTGACCGATCGTCAATAGGTCACAATCGACATCACGCAGATCGCGCATCGTCTGGTAGACCTCGTCCTTGGTTTCGCCCAGACCGACCATCATGCCCGACTTGGTCGGCATCTGCGGATCGATCTCTTTCACGCGGCGTATCAGTTCCAACGACAGATCGTAATCACCCTTAGGGCGCACCTTGCTGAAGATCCTGCGCGGCGCTTCGATGTTGTGATTCAAGACCTCCGGTCCAGCGTCGACCACGCGCTTCAATGCGGTCCGATCGCCGCCGAAGTCGGGTATCAGAACCTCAACCTTGCACTCTGACGTCAAACGATGAATCTGAGTTATCGCCATCGAAAATATAGACGAGCCGTAATCAGGTAGGTCGTCCCGGTCAACCGATGTTACAACCGTGTACTTCAGATCCATCGCTTGAACCGTCTGTGCCAATCGGAATGGCTCCGCCCAATCTACGTTCTGCTCACCCGGCCATCCGGTCTTGACGTTGCAATACGAGCAGGCACGCGTGCACGTGTCGCCAAGGATCATGAAGGTTGCGGTTCGACGCTCCCAACAATCGCCGATATTCGGACACGCCGCCTCTTCGCAGACCGTGTGCAAGGCCGAACTGCGGAAACGCTTCTTAAGGTCGGTGTAGTTCTCACCGCCCGGGGCCCGCACTTTGAACCATTCCGGCAATCTCCGCTTCGCGGAACGGGGTGTGCCATTGCGCGAAATCTTCCACGGCTTGACGGTCGGTTCTGGTAGTGTCTGGGTCAATTAGAAGTTTGCACCAACTGCGTCAGACGCACTATCAAAGGCCGCTGATCACATAGTCTCAGGGTATCAAAACGCTCAGTTGTATATTGGGATTCGAGCCTTTGGCACGTTGGATTGCGAAGGATAACGGGCGGATAAGAAAGCGCGGAAGGCGGCGGTCGTCGAATCTGGAATGGCTAAACGAAAACACAGGAAACGTTACCGCGGATCAGACCTCACGTCTCACCTAGCCGTCGAGATCGGTGACACGTTTGAATTGCAAGCAGGCGATTTCGATGAACGCGTGCTCGCTACAGCCGAGTACGAGACTGCTCCGGTAACTATCTCAGGTGCGATCCCTGGCGAAAAAGTCGTCGCAAAAGTCGTCAAGGTCTATCCCGATCGCATAGCCACCCTGGCCAAAAACGTCGAATGCGCATCTGAACATCGAGTCCAGCCGAAGTGTATCTATTTTGGCGAATGTTCCGGTTGCCAATGGCAGCACGTCGACTACGATCGCCAGCTTGAGATCAAACGAGATATCGTCGTTCGCGCGTTGTCCCAATACGGAGTTTTACGTGACGCTCCGGTGACCGAAACGTTGCCATCGCCAAAGCGCTTCCACTACCGCAATCACGCTCGTTTCACGGTCGGCCAAAACGGCGTCGCCGGGTACAAGAACGCCGACAGTCGCCGCTTCGTACGGGTCGACGAGTGCGCCATCATGGACGAGCGCATCAATGCAACCTTGTCGCAACTCCAAGGCCGTCTCAACCGGATGACGCAGTTCTCCATTCGCGTGGGCAGCAACACTGGCGATACCATCATCCAACCATTATTGCCGGCCGAGATCCAAGACGTTCCGTCCGGCCGCCAAAAGTACGTCGAAGAAGTTAAGGGTGCCAGATTCCAAGTTGCCGCCTCATCCTTCTTCCAGGTCAACACTGCGCAGTTGTCTGCGATCGTGGACGAGATCGTCTCGATCCTCGAGTTGGACGGCAACGATACTCTCGTCGACCTCTATTGCGGTGTCGGAACCTTTACTCGCCTCCTTTCTCCCCATGTCAAGTCGGTGATTGGAATCGAAGAATCGGCATCAGCAATCTCAGATGCCAAAGTCAACTGCGCCGATGTCGACAACGTAACGTTCGTCGAAGCCAAGGCCGAACTCGCGGCGGTCGAACTCGCCAAATCTGGACAGGCTGTTGACATCGCGATCATCGATCCACCGCGGATCGGTTGCCATCCTCAGGCGTTGGAAGCTCTCAAAACGCTCGCTCCACGCCGGATAATGATGGTTTCGTGCAATCCCATAACGATGGCTCGCGACTTGAATGCTCTTTGCGAGAGCGGATTTAGACTGGTATCAGTCCGGCCCGTCGACATGTTCCCACAGACTAGGCACGTGGAATCTCTCGCCCTCTTGGAGAAATAAGGGTCGAAACAATCGCCGACCGCATCGTAGCCGCCATGTCAAACTCTGACACCGCAATAGCGTCCCGCAATAGCGAATTTGGCGAAGAAGCGCTCGGCGGAAACGTTCGCTTCATCCTCGCATCCGGTTCAGAGCGTCGAAGAGACATCATGGCGCTAGCCGGACTGACCTTTGTGGTCCAAGACGGTTCGGGAGGCGATTCGGAAATCACCTCCGATATAGAGCCCGATGTCGGCAAACTCACACGCAAAAATGCCCAGACAAAACTCAACGCGGCCGTTGCGGCCACTAGGAATCGTATGCCATGGGACACTGTGGTCATCGCGGCCGACACTGTCGTTGCTCTTGACGGAGACGCTCTCGGCAAACCCGGCGACCGCGACGAGGCAGTCGACATGCTTCGAGAGTTGCGAGGAAGGCAGCATCAGGTCGTCACCACAGTCGCCGTAACTTACGCGCCGCATCGTCAACGCGGAGAATCATTGGCACACACGGTCGTCACCAAAGTGAACATGCGAGACTACAACAACTCCGAGATTTACGACTACGTCGCGACAGGATTGCCTTACGACCGGGCTGGGGGCTACGGTGTCCAAGACGGAGGATTCAATCCAGCTGAAGTGATCATAGGTTGCTATCTCAACGTCGTCGGACTACCGCTCTGTGCAGTCCGTGCTATGTTGCCATCTAGATCGTGCACGTTTGCCAACGCTCACATCTACGCCACCTGTGCCGCACATGAAGAGATGAGCAAGCAGTGAATTTCCTCGGCATTGGTGGTCTTGAACTAATCGTGGTGTTCATCATCGGATTGCTCGTAGTCGGGCCCGTCCGGTTAGTCGAAGGAGTCCGGACAGCCCGCAAGTACATGACGGAGTTGCGGCGACAACGCGAAGAGCTGACGCAGATGGTCGAAGAAGCGGTCGATGTTGAAGGAATTCGAGAGCATCTCGACCAGGACGGATTGTTGGACGACGTCCGCGATCTGACATCGGAACTCAACGACATCCGCGAAGACGCTCAAAGCATAGCTACTGATGCCACCGAACTTAAGTCGCTAGCACGTTCGGTAGTCAGGCCTAGTGGTTACTCCAGAACTGCACCGGATCCGCTAACACCAAAGCGGTCGACTGATGCTTCGCCGGAAGCCTCGACCGCCGAAACGAATGCCGAAACTCGACCCGAAGGTTCTGGGGCTTCGTCGTGAAGGACCGACCGACTCAGTTGATGTCCCACTTCGCGGAGCTGAAGAAACGGCTCTACATATCAGTTGCTGCCATCTTGATCGCGACAATTTTAGCGTTCGCTTTTTATCGACCAATACAAGATTTCGTCCAACGTCCGGCTATTGATGCCCTCGAAAGCGTCCGTCCTGAGGATCCAGCGAGGCTGGTCCAGCTCGACATCACCGAAGGCTGGACGGTTACCGCAAAGGTATCAGTGCTCGTAGGATTCGCTGCCGCCTTCCCAGTGGTCCTTTACCAGGTAGTCATGTTCGTCCGCCCAGGCTTGAAGGGCAAGGAACGACGCACACTATATCTCCTGCTTCCCGGCGGCACACTGCTGTTCATCGCCGGCGCGGCGTTCGCGTACTACGTGGCAATCCCGCCTGCGATCCATTTCCTGCTGCAGTTTGGCGGCGAGATCGCTTTGGTTACGCCGCGACTATCGTCCTACGTGACCCTAGTCTCGACGCTCATGATC
>VXTA01000191.1 GCA_009837685.1 Chloroflexota bacterium
GCACTATACCCATAACGGCCATATGTGCCGTGCCGATTCTCGGTCTGAGCCAGACATCGGCGTAACGTGTCAACTCGGTCTCTCGCTGATCGATGACGACGATCTTGGCGCCACGCTTGGCGGCTCGTTTCACCGGCACCGCTAGCACGTTCTGGTCTTCAGTCGGATTTCCTGACACGACCATAACGGACTTGGCATCTTCGATGTCCCATATCGACCGCTTGGTGTGTTCGATGTCCCAACGCTCTGCGATGTGCTTCGTCATATCGTCGATGAAGTTATGTGCGCTGTCCACGTTGTTGGTCTTCAACACGGTCCGTGCGAATTTCTGGGCTATGAAGTTGTCTTCGTTGCTTCCGCGCGGTGAGGCGATGACTGCGATTTCGTCGGGGGAGTATTTGGATAAAGCGGTAGCCGCGGCGGCCAATGCGTCTTCTGTCGTGGCGTTGGTGAGAATGCCGCCTTTTCTGAAGTACGGACGCTTCAGCCTAGACCGATGGTTGGGGTAGTCGTAACCGAATTTGCCTTTGAAGCATGCCTGGCCGAGATTTGGAGCGCCGTTGACATCGCCGCGGAACCTGATCACTTTGTCGAATCGGTTGACTTCCGCAATCATTTGGCAGCCAACGGCACAGTTGGTACAGGTAGTCGTTACTTGTCGGCTCGCCTTTTCCCACTTGTATTCGCGTTCCACCAACGCCCCGGTGGGACAGACATCGATACATGCGCCGCAGAACTCACAACCCGACTCCATCAAAGAAGTGCCGTGCGAGGTTCCCACGAGCGACACGCCGGATCGAGATGTTAGCGTCAATGCGGTATCGCCTCGCACTTCGTCGCACACGCGCACGCAACGAGCACAAACGATGCAGAGGTTGTAGTCGCGGTCGTAAAGGGGGTCGTCGGCGTGTATTGGAAGGTCGCGGCGGTTGTAATTGAGGGGTGTCCGCAGGTCGAGTTCGACCGATCGGACGGTGTCCTTGAGTTCGCACCGCTCGTTCTTCGGGCAGATCGTACACCGGTCGGTGACATCTACGTGCCTCTGGCAGACGTCTTGCGGTCCACACAGCTCGATTCGGTGGCAAGTCAGACATCCATGGGGATGTTCCGACATCAACAGTTCGATGATTCCGCGTCGCAGTTCGCTTACCGACTCGTTTTTCGTCTCCACCACCATGTCCGGCATCGGTGTGGCGGTGCATGACGCCAACGTCATCTTGCGACCGCCTGCCTCGGTATCGACTACGCAAGTGCGGCAAGCGCCGTACGGCTTCATGTTCGGAAAGTAGCAGAGATACGGGATGTAGATGCCGGCTTCCAGCGCTGCTTGAAGGATCGTTTGACCAGGAGCAGCCTCGACTTGCTGACCGTCGATTGTGAACTTGATAGGTTCAGGCATGTTGTCTCTCGCCACCAGTCGTGTAAATCGATCTCATGGACGCGTGCGGCTCGGGAGGATCATCGAACCATCGCCAAATGGTCCGGACTTCTCCATCTCACCGTTGAACCGTTTCTCGAACTCCTCGCCGAAGTAGGTTATCGCCGAAGATATCGGGTTGTAGCCGAGTTGGCCGTGTCCGCAGAGCGAACCGATCTTCATATTATTTCCAACCGTCTCCAACAACTGCATGTCACCTGGTTTGGCTTCGTTCTTGCACATTCTGTCAAGCACGTCCAGCATGTGAGTGTTACCCAATCTGCATGGGAAGCACTTGCCGCACGATTCGAACTGGTTGAAAGCCACGAGGTTACGTATCAGGTCAACGACATCGGTTGTTTCGTCGCCGACGATGATTCCGCCGGACCCGAGGATCGCGCCTGATTGGGCCATAGCGTCAAAATCGATCTCGGTGTCAAATGCTTCTTCACCCATCACGCCGCCGAGTGGGCCACCGGTCTGTAGAACCTTGATGCGTTCGGAACCATCAGCAACGCCGCCGCCGATGTCGTCCAAGACCTGACGAATGGTTACTCCCATCTCTACTTCATACATTCCTGGACGCTTGATGTGGCCGGTAAGGCACACCAACGCGGTTCCGGATGACGATTCGGTGCCTACCTTTTTGAATTCATCCCCACTGGTCGCCACGATGCTTGGCACATAGGCGATTGTCTTGACGTTGTTGATGTTGGTCGGTTTCTGGAAAAGTCCAGCCTGTGCGGGGAATGGTGGCTTGTATCTTGGCGTCGAGCGTTTTCCTTCGATCGCCTCTATCATCGCAGTCTCTTCACCAGCGACGTATGAGTCCCCGGTCAACGAAACTTCCATTTCGAACGAGAAATCGGAGCCGAGGATGTTCTCCCCAAGGATGCCGTTTTGGTATGCCTCATCGATCGCGCGACGCGTTGCCTCGATGGGGATGTCGTGTCCCTGTCGGATAAACACCACGCCGTGAGTAGAGTTGGTCGCGTAGCCGTTGAGTATCAATCCCTCGATCAATCGGTGCGGATCGCTCTCAAGAATGCCCTTGTCGTTAAACGCGCCCGGGTCCCCCTCTTCGCAGTTGCAGAGCACATACTTCACAAGTGCATTGCTAGGGGCGAGAAAAGACCACTTCAGGCCGGTCGGGAATGCTGCTCCTCCGCGCCCTCGCAGGCCAGATGTCTTGACCTCTTCCAAAACTTCGTCCGGGGTCATTGACAGCACCGCTTTGTTCAGGGCTGAGTATCCATCTTGAGCGATGTACTGGAAGATATCGTGCGGATCGATGTTCCCGAAATTTTCGGTGAGTATCTTTTTCTGGAGCTGATTAGGTGGCAACTGATCCCAGTCGGACAAATGCGATGTGTAATCATCTACGTGTCCAGAGTATGCGTACGCGGAAGCGTGTAGGGGATGCTGATCGCGCCCATCAATGTAGTGGGACATTATGTCCGGCACCATTTCGGGTGTCACATTTGCGTGGAACACGCGATTTGCGCGGGGAACGATGATGTCGACGAGCGGTTCAAGGTACATCAACCCGTGTGCTCCGACCATGGACAGATTGATCTGGTCGGTGCCCTCTGGTCCATAAGGTTTTAGGGCATCGAAAACGGCTTGTGCTCCAGCGGCTTGACCTGATGCTCCAAATCCGACCCGCACCCAGGGTTTGTCACCCTCTGTCAGATCATCCCATCGTTGACGTGCACGAGCGCGCAGCAATGCGTACTGCGTCTGCTGACTCATCGCCACTGCGTAGGTGTCCACAGGTGCTTCAGTGCGCGATACCATTCTCTAGTTCCTGTTGAAGGTCAGATATGTATTGGCGGGCTGAATCTGGGTTAGCGCGCCCTTTCAGGACGTGGTCGCGTGCGATGACGGGCGCCTGAGCGCACGCCCCGAGACAGGTACTGTAGCGCAACGTGATTTTGCCATCGGCGCTGGTTTCTTCGGAGTCCACACCCAACTCGTCCTGCACGGCATCCAACACTTTCTGCGCTCCCATGAGGTGGCAGGTCGGTCCCCAGCAAACATCGACCGTAGTCATGCCCGGCGGGGTAAACCGGAAGTTGGTATAGAAAGATGCGACGCTCCAAACGTCGTTTATGGTGGCGTTGCAAAAGATCGCGGTCTCTTCGATCGCTTCATCGGGGATATAGTGCAGATCGTCTTGGACCGCGAGAAGCGAAGAAAGTACGGTGATGCTCGGCACCCTCTCCTTGTCGGTGCGCTGGGATTCGAGTGCTCCACGGATTCGCTCGCGCAACTCCGGTCGGCTCTGTTGCTGACTTGTCGTCAATCTATCTCCAGCGTAGTCGAGAGACTCAGTTCGAGTATGCGGCGCGTTGCTCTGCTCACATATCCGCCTAGATGGAATCGTAACAGAGCATCATTATTCGGCGCGCAGAATTGCCCCGTGTGGCTTCATCGGCCGGAACCTTCGTTTTCTGCCGCGACCATGTCGCGCGACGTGTCGCGACGCAGGGTAGGCATCATCACGACCTGTTCGACGATTGTTCGTTGCGGCATCGCCGCGCAGAGGAATATCGCCTGCGCAATGTCCTCAGCCTGCATCATTGTCGAACGATCATCTGCATCTGGTGGGCGCGGACGATTTTCCAAAATCGGGGTGTCGACTTCCCCGGGCATGATGGCACAAGCGCGGACTCCGAACTTCGCGAGTTCGGTGTTCATGCCGCGGATCATATTCAGGGATGCTGCTTTCGCCGCACTATATGGTGCTCCACCTAGGAGACCTGGATTCAATGCCGCCATCGACGACACTGTGATCACGGTGCCGGTGCCTCGGTCGATCATGTTTGCCAATACCGATTGCGTCAGCCGGTAAACGCCTTCGACATTCACCTTGAACACTGAATCCCACTCCTCGGGGCCCACATATCGCAGCGATCTTACACGGCTGCTATGCCCGGCGTTGTTGACTAGGATGTCGACTTTCCCGAAACGTTCCAAGCTCCACTTTCCCAAATCCGCCGCGGCGTCACCGTTTTCGAGGTCCGTAGGTCTGACCTCGACCTCCACCCCGTGTTCCCGCGCTAGTTCTGCGACCTCATCGAGGGGCGCTTGGCGTCTACCGGAAAGCACCAGATCCGAGCCAGCTTCGGCGAACATGACTGCGGCGACCTTGCCGATGCCGGTGCCTGCGCCGGTGATTATAGATACCTTGCCGTCCATGACGCCCATGCGTTTAGTCTCCTGATTGGCTCAACTTTGGTTCAAGTTCAAACACGCATATAGGTTAACTCAGAGCGTCCGCTACCAAGCCCACAGACTACTATCAGTTAGATCGCCAATCCGACCATCCTTTGGCGGCGTCGGACAACATGATATTCGCCACCTCCCGGCCCATCCGGATCGAGTAGTTCGTGCCGCGATCTTCCGGGTAGATTTGTGTCGTGTTCGCCAAATAAATGCGCTCAAACGGCGTACGGTGCGACGGCTTCTTCGCACCGTACTCGGTGCCGATTATCGGCTGTGCAGCGCTAACCGCGTTGTAGTGCACTTCCTTCACCCAAGAGCGGTTGAAGTCGGGATTGAACTTGTGAAGGTGATTGAAATAGAGGTCCGTCAACTCCTCGGGCGACAATCTGAACAGTTCATCCCGTCGGTGCAGATAGTTGGTGAGATATACGACATGGCGATCGTTGTACCACTCCTTGGGCAACATGTTGGTGTGCTCGATGATGCCTAGGAACGGCACATCATCCGAGGCGATGTTCATCCAGTAGTAGTCGGTGAGTTTCCGATCCATCTCAAGTATCACAACGACCGCAGCCAGATATTGAACATCATCCAAACGCGAGAGATATTCGGACGGAATCGAGTCCATAAGGCTCGGCATCGAGAATGATGGCACCGTGGAAAGAACGCAGTCGAAGAGATCTGTTTGCTCTCGTCCTTCAGATACGGATTCAATCCCTACCTTGCCAGATTCGTTTCGCGGGACGATCTTTGTGACGGGATTCTCGATTCGAATCTGGCCTCCTAGACCGCGTATCTCAGCTGCCAACGTATCGAAGACTACATCAAAGCTGCCGGTCGGATATCCGAGGACTTCTTTCGCCAACATCCCTTCGCGCGA
>VXTA01000326.1 GCA_009837685.1 Chloroflexota bacterium
TCTATATGGGCGGCAACTTCTGGCAAACGTCCGATCCAGTCCAGCCAGATCTTGAGTTTCCGCGTGAAGGGTGGAAACCCGACGACGAACATCCTTGGATCAGCGATTACAACGATCCTGCTTCAATGGAACGCGGCAACAAATTCCGCCGTGCCCTCAGTATGGCTGTGGATCGCGCCGCCATTAACGAAGTGATCGGTCAAGGTCTCTACCCGCCTCATTACACATTCACTGGTTTCACCAGCGAGGACGCGGTTTGGAAGGACTCGTGGGCGGTGCCGTTCGACCCTGAAGGTGCCCGCGCTTTGATGGCTGAGGTCGGAGTGCCCGAAGGATTCCGCATACCAGTGTGGTTGACCCCCGACTCCGGTTCGTTGCCATTCGACATTGCCGAAGCAGCGGTCCTGCAATGGGCCGACAATCTCAATCTAAACGTCGAGATTGAAGCAACGGCTTACTCCGGTCGGCGACCAACGTTGATTGGCCGGACAATCGATATCCCGCTGTACCATCACATGAACCTCGGTTACGCGGACGAACCCAAGGGACGACTGATGTCTGCCGCGCAAGGAGGTGCCAACCGCGGAATCGAACTGCCCAACGACATCCTCGAGAGAACATACTGGGCGAACTTGGTCGAAACTGACGCGCAGAAACGCATAGAGAACAACATCTTCCTCACCGACTGGTTGGCGGAAACTGGTTTGGCGATGTCGATGGTTCGCCAAAACCAGCTGTATGCCGTGTCACCCAAGGTCGTCGAATGGATGCCGCATACCGAGACGTTTGGGGGAATTAACGGTTTCGACACCATAGTGTTGGCGGAGTAACCGCGTTTCGAAGTGCCGGTCGGCTCATTCGATTAGCCGACCGGTAAGTCGGTGGTCATCCCTGAGTCGGATCTCAGATTCTCGAATTTGGGTGGCCACCGCCTGCCCCGAGGGCAATACTCGAGCCGCTTGACGCGCGGCTGCAACTGAAAATGTGGCGCATCATCGCAAATAGGCTGGCATTCGGAGTAGCGATCGTACTGCTCATCACGATCGTCGTCTTCGGCCTATCTCGCGCCGCTGGAGACCCCAGGAACATCTATCTGGACGAATACGCGACTCCGGAAGCTTGGGACGCTTGGGGTGAGCGTATGGGGCTTAATAAGCCTCTTTATGTGCAATACGGAGTCTGGTTGTGGGACGTATTGCAGGGCGACTTCGGCGAGTCGCTGTACTACAACATCCCGAGCATTCGCCTCGTCGGTGAACGAGTCCCCAACACTGTGCAACTCGGAGGCGTCGCTTTTGGTGTCGCTATCCTCATAGGGATCCCCATGGGCGTCATCTCTGCCGTAAGGCGTGGGACCATCGTCGATTACGGTGTCAGGGGTTTCGCACTCCTCGGTCAATCCGTACCGGTGTTCTGGATCGCGCTCATGATGATACTGATCTTCTCGTTGCAATTGGGATGGTTACCTTCGAGTCGCAACGAAGGGTGGGACCACTTCATCATGCCTGCAATTGCCCTCGGATGGCTTCCCGCCGCGGGATTGATGAGGATCACACGCGGAGCCATGCTCAACATCTTAGACAGCGAGTACATCAAGCTCGCAAGGGCGAAAGGAGTCACTTCTGGAAGGATCGTGTGGATTCACGGATTCCGAAACGCTATCATTCCGCCATTAACTGTCGCCGCACTAATCTTTGCCGCGTTCCTCACCGGTACCGTGGTGATCGAAACCGTCTTCGCATGGCCCGGTGTCGGCAGGCTCGCCGTCCAATCGATCAAGAACAACGACTTCCCGGTGCTCAGCGCCATCGTCATCCTGTTCTCGTCGTTCTACATAATTCTCAATCTTGTGGTTGACCTGCTTTACGCCGCGTTCGACCCGCGCATCCGACTCGATTGAGGCGTTAATTTCGCATGGCGATCGAAGCGACATACGTTCCCTCACCGCTTGACGATACGTTGCCTCGTAACCCAGTGTTGCGCGCGCTCCGTATCGGTTGGAGCTGGTTGCGGAGATACCCCGTTATTCCATTTTTGGTCCTCGCATTGATGATTATCTGCGCGGTTTTTGCGGAGCAACTTTCGCCGCATGATCCGTTGAGAGGGAATTTACGATCTGCATATAAACCACCGATATTCCAAGAAGGAGGCACGTGGGAATACCCGCTCGGCACCGACCACCAAGGACGCGACATACTCAGCAGGTTGATCCACGGGGCGAGAGTTTCGACCATAATCTCCACCGCGGTAATACTCGCCGGCGGCATCGGCGGCACCGTCATCGGTCTGATCGCCGGATACAGAGGCGGGTGGGCTGATCAAATAGCGATGCGAGCCGTCGATTTCACGCTCGCAATGCCATTCCTGCTCGTCGCGCTCGTCGTCGTCGTAGTTTTCGGACAAAGCCTCGAGCTAATCATCGTCCTGCTGATCCTTTTCGGATGGGACAACTTCGCCCGTGTTGTCCGAGCAGAAACCCTAACCCTGCGCGAGTCCGACTACGTAAGCTACGCCCGCGTCCAAGGCGCATCACAGTGGCGAATCCTTTTCCGACACATCCTCCCCGGCGTCGTGGGATCCGTCCTCGTCATCGGCAGCTTGCGCGTGGGATCCCTTATTCTTACGGAATCGACCCTAAGCTTCCTCGGCGTCGGAGTGCCGCCCGACACCCCAGCATGGGGCATCATGGCATCCGACGGTCGTCAACACCTATCCCGTGCTTGGTGGATAGCCACGTTGCCCGGTGTCGCCATCTTCCTCGTCGTCATGGGCTTCAACTTCTTAGGCGACTGGCTCCGGGACTGGTTCGACCCGAGACTGCGGCAGCTGCGGGTGCATTAGCGCCGACCTGCCTATCCTTCGGAGCGAACCTTCGTTACTGCAGCTACTCTACTCCCGCTGCAGCTCCCGACGCATCAAATCCCCCATCGCTTCCGTCGGCGGAACACCCTCGAACATAACCTTGTGCGCCGTCTCAGTAATCGGCATCTCAACGCCCAACTGCCGCGCGATTCGCAACGTTGCACGCGTCGTCGGCACCCCCTCCGCGGTCTGCCCCAGATACTCCAACGCCTCCTCAACACTATCCCCTTCCGCCAGTCGTGTGCCCAGCCGATAGTTCCTGCTCAAGGAACTGTAGCAAGTCGCAAGCATGTCACCGATTCCACTCAACCCGGCAAATGTCAACGGCTTCGCACCGAGAGCCAATCCCAACTGCGTTATCTCATGCAATCCTCGGGTGACATACGCCGCCTTTAGATTCGATCCCAGCCCCGACGCATCGATAAACCCCGCACCAATCGCAATGATGTTCTTCAGCGTCCCACCCAACTCTACACCGATGATGTCGTCCGACGCGTAGACGCGTAGACGCTCGCCGCTAGTCATCATCTGAACCCGTTCAGCCGTCTCGATCGACACTGATCCCGCCGTCGCAAGCGCCGGTAATCCAATCGCGATCTCAACCGAAAGATTGGGACCCGACAACGAGCAGATATTGCCCATCGCGTCATCCACCGACACTCCATGACGAACCGAGATGGTTTCGGCAATAACCTCACTCATCCGCTTTCCACTCTCGATCTCAAGCCCCTTGGTGGCACTCACTACGGTTGTATCCGGTGCGATCTCACCAACATGAGCCTCAATGATTTCCCGCATCGCAACTGATGGAACAGCGATGACCACACAATCAACTCCTGACAACGCGAGCCGCGGGTCGTGGTAGACCGACATCACATCAGGGAACATCATCCCCTCTAGGTATCGTTTGTTTTCCCGGTCGGTTTCTAACTCAGCAGCGCGATCCGCGTCCCGCGCCAGTAGCCGAGTCTCATTGCCCTGAATCGCTAACAGTACGGCCAGAGCCGTGCCCCAAGAGCCAGCACCTATGATCCCGATTGCCGAAATCTGATCAGGCTCCCTGACCAGTGGATGCCGACGTTTTCTCCGCGGCGTCGATATCGAGGCGGTTCTCAGTTCCTCGCAGCAATCGAATCATGTTTTCGCGGTGGCTGAACAGGATCAGCACAACGGCAGGGACAGCAAAGGCTAAGTACTCGATTGTTGCGTAATCGACTGAAACGGGCAAGTTGACGAACGACAGAACAATCAACGCAAGCACACCCAGAGACGCCCCTATCATCGACCCTAACGACACATACCGAGTGACTAAAGCAACTGCCAATCCGATCAGCGTAATCGCCGCCGCAATGGGAGACAACACCAAAATCGCACCCCAACCCGGCGAGATCCCCTTGCCTCCCTTAAAACCCGCAAAGACCGGCCAAGTATGCCCAACGATCACGAACGTCCCCGTCAACGCATGGAGCAGCTTCGCATCAGGAGCCAGAAGCAGAGACAATCCGATCATCACCGCACCTTTGCCGAAATCGAACACGAACACCAACACCGCGGCCTTTTTTCCGACAGTGCGTAAGACGTTGGTCGCTCCCATCGATCCACTGCCGTGCTCGCGCGGATCGACGCCACCCCATACGCGGCAAACGATGAGCCCCACCGGTATCGATCCGATGAGGTATGCTGCAGGCGCAATTAGCACCCACGCCAACAGTTCGTTCATTTCACCTCAATTGCCGCCGCGGTAAAACATCCTGATGGGCGAACCCTTGAATCCAAACGATTCTCGCAACCTGTTTTCCAAGTACCGTTTATACGAGAAGTGCAACGATTCAGGGTTTTTGCAGGTTATCACGAATGTCGGAGGGCGTACCGAAACTTGCTCGATGCCCGATATACGCGGACGCCGCCGACCCTTAGCAGGCAAAGGTCGATCACCTAGCGCTGCGTAAAGCGTGCGGGAAAGCTCCGCCTCGTCGACCCGTTTGACAAATTGGGAAAAAGTCCGCCGAACCGCGTCCGGAATTGCCCGGATACCGCGTCCAGTCAATGCCGACGTGAAAAGCATCGGCGCGTCCGGAATGAACTTGAAACGGTCTCGAATCTCCACCACCGCCTCTTCGAATGTCGTGTCCACCTCGCCTCGCAGATCCCACTTGTTCACAACAACCACGCCCGCTTTGTAAGCATCCTGAGCGAAACCACCTATGTGCGTATCCTGCGCCGTAACGAACTCCGTCGCGTCAAGAACGATCACCGTCACATCAGATCGTTCAATCGCTCCTATCGTCCGGATGGCACTGAACTTTTCGATGCCCTGCTCAGTCTTGCCACGTCGACGTAGGCCCGCCGTGTCCAAGAACATCATGTGGTTGCCCTTGTACTCGTAGACCGCATCCACCGTGTCTCGAGTCGTCCCTGGCACTGGACTGACGATTGAGCGTTCCTCACCCGTCAACGCATTGAATATCGCCGACTTGCCCACATTCGGTCGACCAGCAATCGCAACTCGGATGACATCGTCCGGCGTCTCGTCCGCGAACTGATCGTCGACGTGCGCCAGAACCGTATCCATCAACTCGGTAATCCCGATGTCGTGGTATGCGCTTATCGGTATCGCCTCTCCCATACCTAACGCCGCGAACGTGTAC
>VXTA01000242.1 GCA_009837685.1 Chloroflexota bacterium
TCTTCAAGCAGCGTCTGTATTTCTTTGAGCGCTTCCATATTCGCGACAGCTTGAACGCGTAAGGATGACTTCACTGCCTTAAAGCCGGAATCAAATCGATCGACACGCCGGTCGAGCAATTCGATGTCGGCGAACAGGATTTCGAATGTGAGTTTCTCGAGGTCCCGTAGCCAATCGACGGATCCGTCCGGATGTGGCGTTGAAGGGTCTTCGAACTTGCGGATAACCAGTAAAAGCGCTTTCGCTTTCTGAAGAGTATTAACCGTCTCGCGGCTCAGCACGGTGCCCGAAGAGTAGTCGACAGGCATATCCCAAAACGTCATTTCAGCACGAACCTTGCGACGACTCTTGAACGCGTGGTGAATGAAGTCGAGCCGTGCATCTGGTTTGGTGCCGATGCCGATATTGGCCGACTTTGCCGCCCCGTAGAGACCTTTATCGACTGAGCCGCGCGTCAGCGCATTGAACACTGTCGTTTTCCCCGCGGCGGCGAGGCCGATTATGGCTGTGGACATCCGTTTTCTACTGTCGAGATTGTGAAGCGACCAAGACTCGATTATAGAAATCGAAGATTCCTACCTATACCATCTTGAGTGCAGAAGCATCAATTAATCTGGATTCGACATGATCAGATTGATCCATGGCGATGACGAATTCTCCATCGCCAATTCGCTAGAGGCGCACTTAGCCGCGCTCGGCCCGCCAGAACATCGCGCGCCGATCGTGACCGTCTTCGAAGCGCCGAACGCCAGAATGGCCGAAGGATTCGCAGCGGCGATGATATCCCCGTTTTTGACTGATCGACGCGCGGTCGTCGTGAAGGGCATGTTGAAACCGATGGACACGCGAGGCGAAAGAGTACGCGCGGATTGGGAGTCGTTCGGCGATCGGATCTCTAAAGAAGCGATGCAGATAACCAACGACTTGATATTCGTTGAGAACGTGCGACTAAGCCTGACTTCTCGCCCGTTGAAGGCTTTAGCCTCGTTCGCAGAAGTGGAAACGCATCTGGTTCCTGACAGGCGCGATCGTATAGATTGGATCCGCAACCGCTTCGGCTTTCATGGCGTTCAAGCATCAGAGAACGCGATCAGCCGTTTCAACGACATCGGAGGCGGCGATGTCAGACGGTTAGATAGCGAGATCCAGAAACTCGCTCTGTATGCGGATGGGAGAATGCTCCAACCAAACGACATTGATTTGATGGTTGCTGACACGAGCCAGGACCGCATCTTCAACGTGATGGACGCGATTATCGAAGGCAGACACAACCTCGCTATCGGCGGAGTGCAGAATCTCATCGCGAACGGCGAATCGATCGAAGGTATTTTCGCTTTGCTCACCCGTCAGGTTCGTATCCTGATCGTCGCAGCGCACATGTTGAGTCGCGGCGCGCCTCGATCGGAGATTGGTCAGCGTCTACGCATAAACATGCCTTGGCTGTTGGACAAAACGTGCAAGCAAGCATCACGAATCGGATCGGTACGCTTGCGAGCCATGCATCTACACATGTTGGATGTCGATGTCGGTGCTAAAACCGGGCGCGTAGATCGTCGTCTGGCAGTCGAGATGTTGGTGTCAGGTTTGATGGGCAGATGACGAGCAGTTCGCATGCTGGCATACGATCCGACTGATGCCTTGGAGAAACCTTCTTCTCATCAAATTCGTATCCTTGATTCAGTGATGATTTTCAGAAACAGAATCCGCTTGATGCTGGCGATGCTGCTTGTCGTGTCGTTGACCGCGGTGATGTTGATGTCTGCCTGCCAACAAGCCGAGCCAACTCCAACGCCGACGCAAGTGCCTCCAACGCCAACGGAAGTCGTGATGTTGGCACCAGTGAACACTGCGACGCCGCAACCTGAGTTGACGCCGACATCGACGCCCACGGCGACACCGTCACCTGTTCCAACGCCGGCGACGCGTGAAACGGTGAGCATGTACTCAGCCGCGCATCGGACACTTGATCGTGGCGAGTTCAAGGATGCTGAGCGTCGTTTTTCAACGATCGTCGAGATCGAGCCGCAGTTCGCCCGTGCATGGGCGGGACGTGGGCAAGCGCGCATGATGCAGGGCGAACTTGAGGATGCAATGGTCGATTACGACCGCGCCGTGTCGCTTCGGCCCAATGTGGGATTGATCTACGGCCAACGGGCGATGGTTCGCGTGTCGATGGGTGACTTTGAAGGAGCGAAGAGCGACTCGTTGCGAGCGCTCGAATTGGATGATGAGCAAATCAACGCACATCTGGTGTTGGGTCGTGTCAGAGCCGCTGAAAACGACTACGATGCCGCGTCTGAGCATTTCCGAACCGCGATCAACTTGGCGCCCGAGGATGGCGGCGTTTACTGGTGGCGTGGCCGATACCATCGCGACGTGTTGCTCGACGGGAGTGCGGCATATGCGGACTTCAGTTATGCCATTGAGCTACAACCCGCACAGGCGTCTTACTTCTTAGATCGCGGGATTTTATTGGCTCGAGCAGGACAATACGCGGAAGCCAAGTGGGACTTCGAGGAAGCGATATCGCTTTCGCAAGATCCGAAACTACCGACGATAATCGAGCGCGCCGAGGAGTGGCTAGCGAATATCGAAGAACGGGCCCCCGGCGTCGAACCAGTTGAGCCACCGCCCGCGCCACCACCCGTCAACTGAGTCGGCGGACATCGGCGCTCACTTCAACCGGCAGATGTAGATCATCTCTTCGCTGTCATCGGTCAACGGCGATCCGTCGAAATCGCCAAACACGTCTATGACCTGGAGCCCCGCCGTTTCGAGCATTTCTATGACTTGGTGGTGGTGCAGATAACGGAACAGTACTTGCAGCACTTCACGGTCGATCGATTCGCCATCGGCATTGAGAGTTTCAATTACTTGGGTGCATCGATTTATCTGACGAGTCGTGTCGAATTCGTTAGTTCCCGTTAAGACATGTCGCACACCGTTTTCGTCATCTTCAACTACACCTAGTAGAAACGTCTCATCTGAATCTCCGCGGATCAAATCATCCGTGGGGCTGAAGAGATTGAAAATGAGGGCGGCATTCAGAGCCATGTGTTCAGCACACCGAATCAAAGTTTCAGCTTGATCGTGTTCATCGGTTAATAGAGCAAGCGTGTGCGCTGGGATTATTACAAGGTCAAAGTCTTTATGCGGGAGATCGATCTTCGACATGTCGCCTTCGATCAATTGCAACTTGCCGGGCAGGGGAGCAGCAGTGGATTTTAGACGCGCACGATCGAGCATCGGACGGTTGACATCAACGCCCATTACATCGTGACCCATCGCTGCTGCCGGTATCGCGATTCTGCCAGTGCCAACCCCTAGCTCCAAAACCGATCCCCCGCATCGATCGATGGCGTTCAGGTAAAACTCCAACTCGCCTTCAGGCGACGCTGCGTAGCAGCTATCGTAACGCTCTGACCATCGAGCCTAGACCATCGTTTCTTCGCTTAGGTTCAATGTGTTTCGGGTATCCTTGAAGGTTGCGTCTCAATTGGCTTAAACCCATGATTGACGCGCACGCATCGGCACCAGATTCCAAGTTAAACACGGGTTGAGTAGATTGCCCAAGTCACTAGCATCGCGACAAGACCGTCTAGGCACTGAGACGGCATTCCTGACGTTGGCACGCGCCAGAGAACTAGAAGCCCAAGGTCGACACATAGTTCACCTTGAGATCGGCGAGCCCGATTTCGACACTCCGGGCCACATAATCGACGCGGCCAAAAACGCTCTCGACGGTGGCTATACGCACTACGGCCCTTCACCTGGAGAGATGCCGGTACGCGAGGCAGTGGCTACTCACCAGACCGAGCGGCAAGGCTATGAGATTCCGGCCGAACGCATAATCGTGACGCCGGGTGGCAAACCTGTGATGTTCTTCTCGATCCTCGCCCTCATCGAAGAGGGCGATGAGGTCATTTACCCGAATCCGGGATTCCCGATTTACGAATCGATGATCAACTATGCGGGCGGTACCGCGGTACCGATTCCGCTCGAAGAGCGTTTCGATTTTTCGCTCGATGTTGATCGACTAGAGGCATTGGTCACCGAAAATACGAAGCTCATCATTGTCAATTCGCCCAACAACCCCTGCGGTAGTGTGATTTCAGACGAGGACTTGGAGCGCATCGCGAAGGTCGCCGTCGAAAACGACCTTGTAGTTCTCTCGGACGAGATCTACAAGGACATGTACTACGAAGGCTCGCACACTTCGATCACGAAATTTGACGATATGGTCGACCGTACGATCATCTTGGATGGGTTCTCCAAGAGTTACGCGATGACTGGTTGGCGTTTGGGCTACGGCGTGTTTCCAGAGTTCATGCTCGATGCGGTCACGAAACTGATGACGAACAGCGTCTCGTGCACATCGGTAGCCGTTCAGATGGCGGGCATCGCCGCGCTGCAGGGACCCCAAGATTCCGTCGCAGAGATGATGGACGAGTTCCGTATTCGCCGCGATCTAGTTGTCGATGGTTTGAACAACCTTCCTGGCGTTTCGTGTCGAAATCCCGGCGGCGCATTTTACGCATTCCCGAACATCAGCGGTACCGGGCTTGACAGTCGAACCTTTGCGGACAGGGCGATGGATGAGGCAGGCGTTGCACTCCTTTCCGGAACCGCATTCGGAGAGTACGGCAACGGCTACATCCGCATCTCTTTCGCCAACTCGCAAGACAACCTGCGATTGGCAATTGATCGTCTCGGCGAGATGCTTTCCTACCCTGCAAGTCGCTGCTTAGGTAGTCATCAGTACGGATACTAGTCCGGGGTTGCATTGGCAATCCTAATGTCGCATGCTTTCATCAAATCTCGCGTGTTGGCCTTCGCTATAGCGCGCAACACATGTGTTGTGTTCTTGCGAATCTGTTTTTGAACGGCTGAGACAACGGTTTCGGAACTTTCGTTCAGTAGGCCCCAAAATGGTGGTAGCTCAGAACGACTGATCAGACCTTCTGGCGCCATGATGTAGTGGAGGTCGGCACAGGCCAAGAACGATGGGTCGTGGAACTTGGTAGAGAAATGCATCAAGGTGCGTTCCCTAGCTGCGAGCCGTTCCTTGATATCTTCATGATCTCTGCGCGCAGAGATGTATGCTGGATTTTCTCGCCAATCGGTGCCTGATACTGCGGTCTCGACCGCGTGTTGGCGCGCATCGTTAAGAACTGTGGCAGTCAGACTCGCGGCGTCTTGGAGCACCGTGAGTTGTGCCACAGCTCTTTTGTGGTCGGTTTTCGACTTGTCATCACGTTTTAGATCGCCTCGAGAGGACTTCACTTCTACGATATAGACGATGTTGTTTTTGCCGACTCCTACGAGGTCCACAACGCGCCCGAACGGTCCTTCGAGTCTGACTTCCATTCCGATGGCTCGACATTCAGCTACTGAGTAGAGCCAACGCCAAGCAGCCCACTTTATTTGTTAGGTCAGCTCGGTTTCTCCCGCAGATTTAAGGATGTTGGACGGCTC
>VXTA01000066.1 GCA_009837685.1 Chloroflexota bacterium
TGCGACTCTTGCGAACCACTATCAATGGCGACGACTTGATCTCGCTCGGAGTTGAGCGTGGTCCGATGATCGGTCAAATTTTGGACGAGTTGCTGTCAGCCCGCATTGAAGGCTCGATCTCGGACGCCGGCGAGGAACGCGCCTACGTCATGCGCCGTTTAGCCGGCGGTTGATCTCGTCGCGGAACATGTAGAGTTGCGCCCACGCTGCGTATTTGCCGAAACGATCGCGGGCCCATTCCCCTACGGCGTCGTTCTTGATGTCCTCGTCGAGACTGTAGAGTCGGATTGCGGCACGCCGAACGTGCACATCCACGGGGAACGCCTCGCCCTTGTCCAACGAGTAAGCCAGCACGCAATCAGCCACCTTCGGACCTACACCCGGAAGCTCCATCAATGCTTCTTTCGCGTCGTAGTATGATGCATCCCGCAGTTCGCCGATATCCGATGAATTCACCAACATCTCGGCGGTTTGCGCGAGATGTTTGGCGCGGTAACCCAGTCCGACCTCTCGCAGGTACATCTCACCTGCATCGGCGACCACATCTGGATTCGGCAACTCGAAAGCCCAATCTTGGGATCCGATGCGCCGTCCCATCCGTGCGACGGCTGCAACCATCTGCTTGATGCGAGGAATGTTCGAGTTCTGCGAGCATATGAATCCAACCAAGCATTCCCAAGGGTCTTGCCGCATTACACGGATTAGCGGTGACTCGGCGATATCACCTCCGAACCCCGGCTCATCCGAGAGCAACGCACGCAACCTCGTTACATCAGCCGTCGCCACTAGGTAGTCTTCGATGTCACGCCTTAGAGATTCACAATCAATCCCGTTCGTCCTGTCTACCGAAACGGTTGTTCCATCGCGTTCTATCGTCACAACGCGAGAACCCAAAACCCCACGGAACATCCCGTGGCCGGTGTCGTACCACCTGAATGCCTGACCACCGTCTAAAGTCTGCTGCAAATCGAAAGGCTCGACATCGAGCCTCAACGAGACGGTTTCGCTTTCGCGCGTATCGGTCAGTCCCACTGCTGATTTCAAACCGGCACTCCCGCCAACCACTTTTCCACGTAATCTGAAATCGTGCCTAATGTGACACGTTGAACCGTGCCCTGCGGTATAGATTTCTGGAACAATCGTCCGTATCTCTTAGAAATGATTCGTCTATCTAACACGACAAAAACTCCCCGGTCAGTTCGAGAGCGTATTAATCTGCCGAAGCCTTGGCGGAACTTTGTCACTGCTTCAGGTACGAAATAACCGTTGAACGGGTTCTCAAGATTCTCTGCCCGAGCATCGTGAATCGGATCACGCGGCTCCGGAAATGGCAGTCTTGTCATCACCAGAGAATCGATCGATGCGTCCTGCAAATCGATCCCCTCCCACAAGCTCATAGCTCCCAACGCGACGGAGTTCTCGGTATCGTTCAAAAGCTGCATCACGCGCGCCGCTGGGCCATCCCGGCCTTGGCCAAACACCTGAGTCTCCGTGTTCTTGAATTGGTTGAAAAGCACGTCACGAGTGCTGTTCAGCGCCGAGTTCGCAGTGAACAATGCGAGAGTCCGACCCTGCGTCGCCGACGCAATGTCGTGAACCGCGCTCGTTACCGCTTCGTTGTAACCGGGCGTGTTGGGCTGCGGGATATCTTCCGGCACCAAGATCAGTGCTGCGTTCTTGAAATCGAACGGTGAACCGATGCTCAGAGTCTCGTCCGCATCGAAACCCAGTGTGGTCTGGACGCGTTCGAAACTGCCAGATTCACTAATCGTGGCACCAGTCAAGATGTGGGCACGATCTTGACTAAACAGTCCCGAGCGCAATTCGGAGGCCACATCCAGAGGCGCACCGCTGAGATGGAGTTCCATGTTTCGGCGCTGATTCACTGAACTCCAATAGACGAAGTTCTCGTCGGGCTGCTCGATCAGGGCCATCAACCAACTATTGATGTCTCTAAGACGCTCGTAGAGAGCGTTGACATTGATGACCGCGGCGTCTGGTTGACTATCGTTAGCCGCCAAATCCAACAACGAACGCAGTCCAGTGACGACTGCACTAAGTGCCGGATGCAGAATGACCCACGGCTCGTCCACTCCCCGCCGCCATTCGCTCGTGATGCGCGTCATTCCCAAAATCCGCATCTCACGTGTCCGTTCCCGCCGCGTCACGTAACCCGTCAGGTCGCGAAGTGCCTCAAACATCCGGCTCGACTCGAGCGTCGCCTTGTCTGCTGCTTCAACGACTCGGCGTTGCAGGTCGGGCACAGACGATAGTGCCTCTTCTCCCCCACCACGCGATGTGGCAAGACGAACCAGACGAGGGAACATCCCGTCGCTCCGTGTAAGGGCGTTGAGATCGTCAATGAACTGCGTTTCCCTGATTTCGAATCCGAGATGGCGGGTTGCAACATCGCGCAGGTGGTGAGCCTCGTCGATAACCAAGACTTGATGAGGAGGCAAGATATTGTTTTCCGCTGCCATATCGCTAATCAGTAGCGCGTGATTGACGATCAGGACATCGGCCTGGTGTGCATCCGAACGCGCCTTGAGCATGAAACACGGCGGACCTTGGCATGGGTAACCACCGCCAACTGTGGTCGGAGGACAACCTTCCGCCGAAAGACGACTGAAAACCCCGGTATCCCATCCCAAAGACAACTCCGAGCGGTCGCCTGTCTCGGTCTTGCCAAGCCAATTCAAGCATTGCGATAACACCCGCGCTTCGGACTGGTCATGATTAGGTTGCGAAACCGCATCCCGCCATCTTTGGACACACAGGTAGTTCGACCGCCCCTTCAGCTGCACCGCGTCCAACTCGACGCCTGTTTCCCGCTTCACGATTTCTCGGACCGTTCCGAAATCTTTGTTCAAAAGCTGCTCTTGCAGGTTCAGGGTGTTGGTTGAGATCACAGCCCTGCCGCCCTGCCCTGCAACCATCAACGCGGCTGGAAGCAGATAGGCCAATGATTTGCCGATCCCGGTTCCTGCTTCAACCATCAGCTTTTGCTGACCCGCAATCGCGCGGGCCACCGCGACCGCCATTTCGCGCTGGCCGTCGCGAGCCTCGAACGCTGGCATCGTCTCCTCCACCAACCCGCCGGGCAAGAACGCCATCTCCGTTTGGACTACATGTTCGTCCGAAAAACCACCCTCGTCCTCGCCGGCTGCTTCGCCCCAAGTTGCTGGTCTGCCCGGCAGTCTAATGCGATCGCTCAACAGATCTTCGTCGATCCCAAGTCGACCTACTATTGCGTCGGTCCCGTCGCCAGCGGCGACCATATTGGATGCCAATTCGCTGACACTCCAGTTCGATCGCGAACCTAACGCCGCAATCCGTGTCAAAGCCGCTGTCGGCATGCCCTCGAATCTCGCCAACAATATCAAGAAGAGGTCCCGCGACGCCAACGCATCCGACAACGCTCGGTGTGGATCGTCATGCAGGACTCCGAACCGTTGCGCCAGCCGAACCAGTCCGAACTCAGGGCCTCCCGGCAAAGCGACCCTTGCCATCTGCTCGGTGTCGTAACTGAGCTTCTCGACGTGGATGCGATGCGAGCGTAGGAATCCGACATCGAATTCGACGTTGTGTCCTACTAGCCTCGCATCGCCGATGAAATCTTGGAGATCGTCTCGGATCGTGTTCCAATCCGGCGCCTCATCGACGTCCGCTTGGGATATGCCTGTGAGAGAAACGATGAAATCCGATAGCCGAGACCGCGGATTCACCAGCGAATGGAACTCGCCGATCTGTTCGTCGCCTTGGAATTTGACCGCTCCGACATCGATAATGCGATCGCTTGCAGAGTTCAGTCCAGTCGTCTCAAGGTCCAACGCCACCAAAGTCTCGGCGCGTGGCGAGACCTTCTCTCCCTCACCCTTTGGGAAAGGGGGAATTGAAGGGGGTTTTGAGATGTCGTCTGAAATCAAGGTTCGCGAATCGCTCAGAAACCAGCGTTCGAAAGTACCTGTTCGATGTTCGATTCGTCAGGCACCAACTCTCCGCGATCAACCTGGCGCATCGCATCGACTATCGACGCTGTGACCGGCGTATCGACGCCCACCTCTCGACCCATCTTCAGCACGTGCCCGTTCATGAAATCGATCTCTGACGGCCTACCGTTCTGAACGTCCTGACCCATTGACGGGTGCCAATCTCCAGTCCCGGCACCCGCGTTGGCCGCCAACATGTTGTCGAGTTCTTCGTACATCTCGCCATCGGTGGATGCTGCCGACCATTTCTGCGGTGTCGAGCCGCCAAAGCTGACGACATCTAATCCCAAAGCCAAACCCACCTGCGCCGACTCTGATGCCAACCGTATCTGCAACTCGCGACCGCGCGGCGATGACGCAACTGTCGCTGATCCGCACATTGTCGCACCGACGACCGGGTTGCCCATGCTGTTCTGACAGAGCTTGGCCCAACGCTCGCCTTGCAGATTGGTCGTTGTCTTGCCGCCATCAATCGGTTCAAGTATCGAAATCAATTCTGCGATCCGCTGCGATTCAGAACCGTCATGTTCGCCTGCACGGAATACGATGTGTCCCAGATCGCGACGCCTCTTCGTGCCGGCGCGTTGCGACAATCCAGGACCGCCTACCCGAACGGCGATCGACGACATAATCAACCCGATGCATCGATCTGCGCCAACCGCGTCTGCCATGTCGCTGTCCGGCATACAGTTCTGCGACGACACAAAGTAGCCGTCATCCTTGACGAAACGCAATGCGAAGCGCGCAGCCCAGGGCGTGTCGTAAGCCTTTACGGCGATGAACGCGATATCGAACTTGGGCTCCAGCGCCAACGCTTGCGACTGATGGAGGTGGAATGCCCGTGGATGGGACACGAAAGGCTCGTGAGGACCTTCGACTCGCAATCCGTCGGAGTTGATAGTGTCTACCTGCTCCGCCCAGGAATCGGCGAAAACCACGTCGTGACCCGTGTGCGCCAGCCATCCCCCGATGTAACCGCCTACTGCGCCCGCGCCAACTATCAACACTCGTTTCTTGAGTTTCCCGTCGTTCAAGTTCGTTTCCTTTGGCTTGTTCAATCGAACCGCATCCATTAACGATAGCCCGAATCTTAGTAGAATCGCTATCGTCAATCTAAACCAGCAACTGATTTGCACGACATCCAACGGAGTTAAACATGGCCGCAGTTAAGGTGGGCGATCACGCCCCAGATTTCAATCTCAGATCCACAGACGGAGAGATGGTCTCTCTCAGTCACCAGAGCGGCTCAAACGTCGTCCTCGCCTTCTTCCCGGCCGCCTTCACCGGTGTCTGCCAGACCGAGATGTGCACATTCCGCGACTCTCTCGCTGAATTCAACGGCATGAACGCCAAAGTCTTTGGCATCTCAGTAGATCCGCCGTTCTCGCAGGCCGAATTCCACTCCCAGAATGACCTCACCTTCCCTCTCTTGAGCGACCTCGGGGGTGCCACTGTCGACGCGTACGGAGTAAGCCTACCG
>VXTA01000265.1 GCA_009837685.1 Chloroflexota bacterium
GCTCCTATCTGGCGAACAGTTGCGCACACCATCCAACGCTTTGGTGGTTGAACCAGCGCTGTGGTTACTCTCATTTTCTCGATATGGCTCTGCCTGAACGAAGAAACACAATCCTAACCTTCATCGTTGACGACTATATCTCGACAGCGATACCGGTTTCTTCCAACGCGGTCGCCAATTCTGGCGGCTTCAACGTCAGCAGCGCAACTATCCGCAACGAGATGGGTGTTCTCATCGACGAAGGTTACCTGTTACGACCGCATCCGTCATCGGGCGCGGTTCCGTCTGAAAAAGGCTATCGACATTTCGTCGGAGAACTAGATAAATCATCACAACCTCCCGACAACTTAGTGACGCTGCTACAGCATCAGACAGAAGTCGAGCCAGATGACGTCGATGCATGGGTTCAGGTAACCGCATCAGTGATCGCCGATCTGATCGGCGCGCTTGCGTTCATCACCGCACCGCGCGCACAAATGCCTAATGTCAAGCAGATCGAACTCTTGAAACTGCACGACATGTTGATCATGTTGGTGCTCGTTTTGCAAGAGGCCCGGGTTTACCGACAACTCATCGAGCTCGAACAGGCTATTCCTGATCCGATGCTCGAACGAACTCGAAACAAAGTATCCGCAGAAGTTTCAGGCAAACGCGTAGAAGAACTTGTCGCAACCCGCGATCGTGAAGACATCCAGAACGATTTCGAACGGCAAGTTTGGCAAGCAACCATCGAAGCACTGGTTCACGCCGAATCTGTCCCCGGCGTGAGATACATGAGCGGCTTCCGACACTTCATGTCAGACCCTGAGTTGGCCGCACAACCCGAGAAAGGGGCATTAGCTCTCTCGGCCCTCGAAAACGACGACGCATTTGCAGACCTGACTTCCGGAGTGACGTACGGTACCCAGCCGGTCGTAGCGATCGGCTCTGACAATGCCCGTCCTGAGCTGTGTGACTACAGTCTAATAATGTGCGGATACGGCGGTGCTGTAAACGCCAGAGGCGTCGTCGGACTGATTTCCCCGATGCGCACCGCGTATGATCGCGCAATCCCTACAGTCAGCTTCGCCGCCGAAACATTGGACGCAATGGTCAATCGTGGCGACCCTAGACTTGACTGACGAATCGTCACATCTAGCACATCGAACCAAACAACGGCACCCAACCCATGAGCGACAAACGCGACTACTACGAAGTTCTGGAGATTCCTCGTACCGCAAACGAGGAAGAAATCAAAAAAGCATTCCGACGCAAAGCCTTGCAGTACCACCCCGACCGAAACCGTGAAGAGGGTGCCACCGAGCGTTTCAAGGAGATCAACGAGGCATATCAGATCCTCATCGATCCCGAGAGTCGTTCCCGTTACGATCGCTTCGGCCACCAAGGTGTTAACGGGCAGGCAGGTCGAGGATTCGAAGGCTTCAACGATTTCGGCGGGTTTGGCGACATCTTCGAATCGTTCTTCGGTGGCGCGGCCGGAACCCGCAACCGAAGAGGCAGAGACGTCGAGTTGGCGCTGAGCGTGTCATTCCGGGACGCCATTTTCGGCACCAGCCGCGAGACCGACGTGATGCGACGGGAAATTTGTTCCCGGTGTAGCGGCACCCGCGGCGAACCCGGCAGCGCAACCCACACGTGCCCAACTTGTAACGGCAGCGGCAACGTGCGACGCGCACAACGAACCCTGTTCGGCAACTTCGAGCAAATCGGCGAATGCTCTACATGCCGCGGTTCTGGTACCAAAGTCGAACGCGCATGTACGCAGTGCGGCGCAACTGGCGTATCCAACCACCGCCGCAAAATCTCCATCGACATCCCGCCCGGAGTTGACGATGGCACACGTATCGTTATGCGCGGACAAGGTGACGTGGGCGAATATGGTGGACACGCCGGCGATCTATACGTCCGTGTGCACGTCGAGCCCGACCGCGTTTTCACTCGAAGCGGCAACGACGTCTTGATCCGCGCAGAACTGAACGTCGTATCCGCCATGCTAGGCGGCATAATCACCGTGCCCACGTTGGAAGGCGACAAAGAAATAAGAATCCAGCCCGGGGTCCAGACTGGTCACCACGAAGTCATTCGCGGCTTAGGTGTCCCCCGTTTGCGAAACGACGGGCCACGCGGCGACCAGATCGTGCAGATCGCCGTCATCACACCGCGATCCTTGACGCAAAAGCAAAAGAAACTCGTCCGAGAACTCGGCGAAACCATGCGTGAGACCGACGAAAGCGCCTTGGATCCGATCATTGTCCAGAACGAGGTCTCATACGGCACTCAAGGTAACGATGACTCGATTTGGAGCTGGCTCAAGGGTGCCTTCACGGGTTAGAGAAACATGCAGGGACGCACAGCGAGTCAACGTGCGTGATCCAGACGCCGAGAGTTGGTTTGAGATCAGCGTAAAACTACCGGCCGAATACGCTGAACCAATCACTCACCTCTTCACTACCTACGGCGATGGCCGGGTCTTCGTATCGCAATCCGGTGACTGGGACGCCGATGATGTAGGTGGCGAGGCAAATCCGAGCGACGACGTCGCCGTGTTCTGCTACCTCAAAAACGACGATACGGTAGACAACCGCAAGGAGATGATCAGGATCGGTCTACGACTGATGTCGGAGTTGACTGAAATAGAGCCGTATCGTGAGCGTATCGTCACTGCTGAGGAATGGGCTCACCAAACCTTTCCCACGATCCGCGTAGCCCATCGCATTACGATCTCGCCGTGGTCCTTAGAAGACGGCGTTCCACCGGACCCAAGAAACGACGATGTGCAAGTGTACCTGTCCCCAGGTTTGGCTTTCGGCACCGGGAATCATCCAACTACTCGGCTCTGCGTGAAGGGCATTGTCGAAGAAGCCGATGCAGACAATTTGACCGGAGCCCGAGTATTGGATGTAGGTTGCGGATCAGGAGTCCTCGCGATCGTCGCCCTGAAAATGGGCGCTACTGATGCGTGGTGCTTAGACATCGACGAAACCGCTGTGCGGGCAGTCCAAAACAATCTAGTAATGTCCGGTGTATCAGAGCGCGCTCACGTATTGAGCGGCTCGGTACCCCATGCCGGGTTGCCTGACATCAAATTCGACTACGTGTTGGCGAACATCACCTCTCGCGTCCTGATAGATCTAGCCGAAGCACTCGTCGATCAAGTCATTCCCGGTGGAACCATACTGGCGTCGGGCGTATTGGCCGAGCAATCAAAGGTAGTTCGCGAAGCATTCCTGAAAACGAGAGGCGTATCGATTTCGGAAACGCGACAAGATGGCGATTGGGTCATGCTGCGCATAGTCAAGTCGAGTGACGAGACGAAATTCTAGCCATGCACCGATTTCACATTGAGCCGTCACCAATGACTTCGTTGCACGTTGGTAGCGAAGTATCGTTAGCTGAAAATACTTCGCATCAAATTCGCAACGTCTTGCGTCTACACGCGCGTGAGAAGATCGCAATCTTCACCGGTGACGGACACGAATGGACTGCCCAGTTAGAAGCCATTGAACGCGATTCACCATCAGTGACCGTGAGACTGTTGGAGGTCAGTGAACCCAATGTCGAAATGAAGACTCAGGTCGCCATGGTGATGGGGCTGACACGTCCGCAGCGCTACGAGTTGGCACTAGCGAAATGTACCGAACTTGGTGCGAGCGAATTTCTACCCATCATCACCGATCGCGTACTCAAGTCGGATTCGAAAATCGGAGAGAATCGAATGGCGAGGTGGGATCGCATCGTGAAAGAAGCCGCCGAGTTATCCGAAAGGGTGCGTGTACCGCAAATCGCCGATCCTCAACCCATGAGTTCGGCGTTCGAGCGACTTCGCGATGAAGGTGCGACCTTAATATTGCTGTGGGAGAGTGCACGCGAACCGATGTTGGCCGATCTCCTGGAAACAATTCGCAATGGGTCACTACCACCGGCCAAGCTTGCACTAGTACTCGGTCCAGTTGGTGGGTTCACACCCGAGGAGGCTCATAGTACAACGGAAATCGGCGCGCGAATGGCGAGCCTGGGACGCCGAATTCTCCGAACCGAAACCGCGGCGATCGCCGCGATGTCGATAACCGCACAAATCCTGCGTTAAATCGTTGACTATCGTCGCCAAAGCCGGCTGACGATAATTAATCCAGTTCCGCGCGTGCGTCCGCTAGCGAATCATGCTATTATGCATCCGCGCTACGGCATTTGGAGTCGCGCGCGTTCGTTAGGAAGCTAACTAAATGAACCTTCGCCCGGGTCCAGCCAAAAAAGCCATCTTGATTGGCACCGATGACGCGAGCATGGAGCTTTGGCGACGAATCAGACGACCCACACCCCGCCATCTCCTAGGTTGGCCCATGCCAGAAAATGTGGAAGGCGGTATCGTTTACGAAGCGCTTGAAGACCCGAACTGGTACCTCAGCAGTAATGACGTAATGAGATAACCTGTTTGAGAACTTGCCAATTTCAATCAAATAGAACCACATCAAACGGAATCATGCAGAAATCGCTCCTAGGAGGGGACATCATGCGAAAAATCTGGTTATCCACGTCAGGCGCAGCCTTGGTCCTAGCACTCGTGCTATCGGCTATTGTGTTCGCCTGCGGCTCCGAAACGATCGTCGTTCAGACGGTTGAGGTCGAAAAGGTCGTAGAACGCGACGTTGTCCAGACAGTCGTCGTTGAGAAGCAAGTCGAGGTCGCGGGTGAGACCGTCGTCCAGACGGTCGTCGTCGAAAAAGAGGTCGCTGTTGAGGTTGAGGTGGTCAAAGAGGTCGAGGTTGAAGTCATTCGCGAGGTCGAAGTCGTCGTTACCGCAACGGCCGAAGCATATGGCGCTGGTGCAGGTGCCCAAGTCCAAGCCGCCGCAACCGCAGTCGTCGAAGCGCCAGCGACGCAATCAGGCAAGTTGGTATTCGTATCGCCCGATATCGGTGCCGGATGGTTCACCAGTTCGCCGTACGACTCTTACACGAGTGACCAGATTGGTGTAGCCGATCCCTTGATTTACGCTGACCCCGCACCGATCCCTCAACGTGGGGCTTTCAACCCGGCGATTAGTATCGCGAACGGATGGAGGGTCGCCGAAGATGCAAGGTCGATTACGTTCAACATTCGTGATGGTGTCCAGTTCCATCACGGTTGGGGCGAATTATCCGCTGAAGACGTTGCTTGGTCCTTCAACGATGCTTTGCGCGAAGGTAACACTAACGGCCGTTCAGGATTCGTTGGCGAATACCAAGGTTCTTGGGAAGCCGTTGATGACAACACCGTCATCATGCACGTCAAGGAAGGCGCGACCCTGAGTCCGGTTTGGCTCCTCGAGACTTCCAATGTCTGGCGAAACACGTTGACGGCAACTTCCAAACGCGCTATCGACGAACTTGGCACCGAGACCGGCGGCATCAAAATTGGCCAAGGTCCGTTCGAAATGGTCGAAGGCGAAGCCGACAACTTCATCGAATTCCGTGCAGTCCAGGATC
>VXTA01000275.1 GCA_009837685.1 Chloroflexota bacterium
GATTCTCGCCGATATGGGCGCCGAAGTAATCAAAATTGAACCCCCGACGGGCGATCCGTGGCGAGTTTCGCAACCCTTCGCTCCCTACGAAAGCCGCACTTTCCTCCCTTTGAACCGCGGAGTCAAGAGCGTCACCCTCAACTTGAAAGACCCCAAAGGCAAAGCCGCCTTGGAGAAGATCGTCAAGATGTCCGACGGCGTCATCTCAAACAACCGACCCGACACCGCCAAAACCCTCGGCATCGACTACGATTCCCTATCCGCCATCAACCCCGCCATCATCTACGTCGACATCACCGCATACGGCATGAAAGGCCCGTTAGGAGGGGCTCCCGGCTTCGACCTCGTTATGCAAGGCTTCACCGGCGCGGTCACTTCCGAAGGCAAGATAACGCCCAACGGCCAACCAGAGGTCGTATGGTCATCGTCCTACATCGACCTATCCTCGGCATACTGCGCAGCCTTGGGTATAGCCGCCGGCATCATCGGCCGCGGCGACAGCGGCAAGGGCCAGAAGGTCGAAACTAGCCTCATGATGAACGCCTTGGCGATGCAGTGTATGCGCATCATGCACATGCTTGACGCACCCACGCCGTCAATGACCTGGTACCAGGACCGGTATCCGCAACTAATCGCCGAGGGGAAGACATATCAGGAGTTGCAGCGAGACTACCAAAGCGTCGTCAGACCCTCGATCTACCGCTGCTACTACCGCGCGTACCGGACCAAAGACGGCGGCATGTGCCTAGGCACCCTAGACTGGGCCGCAAGAGCGAGACTGCTAAATCACCTCAACCTCGAAGACCCGCGAGTCACCGACCCAGACTACGATTCCGACGCACCCGAAGCCGATAAACTCGCGCAAGACATGATCGACACCTTTGAGGAGATCTTCGCTTCCAAAACCACCGGCGAGTGGGTCGAAGAGCTCAACGCCAAAGACATCCCCTGCGGCCCCATCCGCTTCAGCGAAGACCTCGTCTGGGACGAACAAGCCACCGCCAACAACTACATCATCGAACTCGAACACCACACCGGCCACCGCTACCGAACCTCCGGCCCCATCCTAAACTTCACCGCCGGCATGCCCGACCTGAAGGCCTCCCCAGCCCTAGGCGAGCACAACTACGAAATCCTCCGCGAGGCGGGGATGACTGAAGAAGAGATCGCTGCCATTGTGACGCGGTAAGCATCATGACCGGCAAATTCGGTTGTCCTCTAAAAGTGCCTCAAAGTTCAACCTTTACACGAGAACGTGATTTGCGGTAGATGAGCGCGACATCCCAACAATGAAACGCGTCTACCTAGCAACCCCCATCACCAGCGTTCCCGAAACCCAACGACAAATCATCGTCCGCTGGTGCCACTGGTACATCCAAAACGCGCTAGCTGACAAAGATGTCTTCTGCCCCGCAATCGAATACGACACACGCTGGGCGAGCGGCCCTGCTCAGACCGAAGACGACCTCATCGCCATCCGAGACCGAAGCTGGGCGAAGCTAGACAGCAGTGATGAACTACACGTCCTGCACCCCGACCTCTCAACCAACGCCGCGATCGAGTTCGGATATGCGATGGGGCTGAACCTCGAGAAAGTCGTGGTCATTGCGTTCGCCGAATGGCTAAAGGGCACGCTGAAGAACTATCGCCTCCGACTGCTGATGCATAAACCAACCGTTGAGTTCAAATCTCACAGCCTAGCGGAATTGGGATTAATTTCGACTAATCACTAATGTTTCGCTACCACATCTCACCGATACCCCGGCCCACGCCCACGCTTCCAAGCGTGCGCCCTGGCCACATCCTCGTCTAATTCGACGCCCCATCCGGGCTTGGTCGGCACATCCAGCAACCCGCCATCGTGGAAGGTCAACGGACCTCCCGTCAAATCGTCCTTCCAAGGCACATCATCAATGTCAATCTCGCAAATCCTGACGTTCGGCAACGTGGCGCACAAGTTGATCCCCTGCATCGTCGCCAAGTGCGAGTAGTAGTTGTGCGGAGCCACGTTTATCTCATGCGATTCCGCCAGCATACCAACATCCCTTCCCCGAGCGAACCCCTGCCAAGGAACGTCGATCATCGCGATGTCCATCGCACGCGCCGTAAAATACGGTCGGTAGTCGCGGATGGTGAAGAGATTTTCACCTGATGTGATCGGGCAACTCGTGCTGTCCTTGACCTCCTTCAACCCATCTACCTCGTACATGTCGATCTCCACCCACATCATGTCGAACTGCTCCAACACAGCGCAGATCTGCTTCGCCGCCTGAGGCTTCACGTTGAAGTTCAGGTCCAGCGCAATCTCAACGTCCGGCCCCACAGCCTCCTTGAATGTGCCGATGTACTTCTCGACATGCCGAAGCAGCCCCGGCTTGATCGTCTGATCCGGAGAATCGGTGCCGAAACCGTACCCGTAACCATGCGTGTTGTCGTCGAAAAAGATGATGTTCGTCTTGAGCGCCTTGAAACCTCGTTCCTTCACCTCGTGACCCAAATCAGTCACCGCCTGAAACGAGTCCATCGGAGGCACACCAATGAGTTCATGATTCCGCGATCGCGAGGAGCCGCAGTGCGACCAGTAAACCTGCTGTTGCTCTCGCGTCGGACCTCCAAACAAGCTATGCACCGGCACGCCCATCGCCTTGCCCTTGATGTCCCATAACGCCAATTCCACACCTGCGATCGCTCGCGCCGCGATGCCGCCTGGTGCCTGCCGCGACATTCGGTACATGTCCCAGTAACGTGCTTCAACCGCTAGAGGGTCTTGTCCCAATAGAATCGGCTCGTAATCGGACACCGTACCGACCACCCCGTAAGGATTCCGTCCATCCGACATCTCGCCGTATCCTGTGATGCCCTCATCCGTGCGCACCGCGCAGAACTGCCACGGACGCCAACCGGCATCAACTACGAAAGTCTCAATTTCTGTGATCTTCACGCTGCAACTCCAACCTCTGAGAGCAAATCTGGCAACTGCCAATAGGCTAGCCGAAGGTTAATTCAGCATATCTTCTACGACTACGACCATCTCAGATAACTCCCTCGGCAAAAAGTCTGTAGGCACCGCGCAGCGAGTACGACACACGCTGGGCGGGTGTTCCAGCTAGACCAAGATCGGTGAGTAGTAGCTGGACATGAAGATGAATCCGTCGTGCCTGACTATCCAGATGTTCCGTTGGTCTTGTTCAGTTGTGTTTATGAAGTTCCATGGTGCCGATAGCCATATTCCTTCGGCTTCGGCTTTGGCTATGGCTTCGGCGTAAAAGAAGCTTAACCGCGTTGTAGGTATAGCGGTGATGTTCGTGCCCACTAGGTGATGGAATAGGGGGTCCAACAGGATCGTGCCGTCCGGGTCCAAGACCGTGAGATTCCACTGCCCGTCAATGCTCTCCTCTCTGCTGTAGTAAGCAAACGTGGCTTCCCGTCCGTCGCGCTCGTAGCGTTCGATGGCGTCCTGCACGTACTGCTGGGTGTATGCGACGGGATCGTCAGTGGGGATGGGATAGTAGCCGGATGCGAACATGATGCCGTCGTGCCGCACGGCGTATGCCACCTTCGGCTCATCGAGGAGAGTGATCGGGTGCGGCCAGAGATACTCGATCCATACCGGTTCTTCGCCGACCCTGGCGAACTCCTCGCCGAGCGCGAATCCAGTCGGATCAACGACATCCTTGATGTCGGTACCCCTCAAGTGGGGGAACAATGGGTGCACGATGTAGATGTCGTCCGCGTCGGTCGCGAACAGGTAAAACTGACCATGGAAGCTTGCGACGCTGTTGTAGTAGTCGAGCAACGCCTGGAGTCCGCCCTGCTTGTAGCGGTCCACAGCTTCCTCGACGTATGCGACAGTGTGTTCTGCCGGGTCGGCATCTATCCACTCGGGTGGCGTGTCATTTGGCCCGGGGGTATAGTGTCCAGAGGCGAAGATCAGTCCATCGTGGCGTATCACCCAAGCGGTCTTGGGCTCTTCGCGTCCGCTCACCGGGTGCGGCCAGGGATATTCCACCCAGTGTCCCTCCTCGGTGGCCTTTGCGATCTCTTTTCCGAGTTCGTACCCGTTCGAGCCCACCACATCCTTGATGTCAGTCCCTTTGAGGTGGGGGAATATCGGATGTGCAAGGTACTGGTCGTTCTCGTCGATGAGGAACAGGTAGAACTGACCGTCGACGCTCTCGGCGCTGTCGTAGAAGTCGATGGTCGCTTGGAGGCCCTCGCGTTCGTACAGATCGATTGCCGACTGCACGTACGACTGCGTGAATCCAGCGAGGTTCTCGGTGAGGACCGAGTGCCAGGAGGCGAATATCAAGCCGTCGTGCAGAACTAAGTAGTTTAGAGCCGGCACCTCCCTACCGGACTCATGATCGATGCGTAGCGTTTCTGCCCAATGCCCTTCGGCAGTCGCGTCAGTGAGGATTCTGCCAATAGGCGTTTCAGGCCCAGTCCGGATGTTTGTACCGATCAGGGTAAGGTCTCTGGGCGTTGCTAGTAGCGTTTGATCCCCTTCCGTCAAGATGGTCAAATCGCGCCCATCCTTGATGCTCTCAAGAGTGTTGTAGTACTCCGCTGTGGCTTCGAGACCGTCGCGCTCGTAGCGCGCAATTGCTGCTTCGACGTACGCTATCGTGATCTCCTCGTCGGTGAGTTCGCCCTTCGCGACTTCAGGCTCTGGAGTCGTGGTCGGTTCCGGACGCGGTGTAGCGGTAGGGTCGGGTAGAGGAGTCGCCGTCGGTTCCGGTTGCGGCGTTGCAGTCGGCTGCGGACTAGGCGTTGCCGTCGGGTCCGGATCGCCGGTACACGCCACGACGAAAAGAGCAAATGATGCCAACACGACTGTCGCAACAATGGATCGAGCGTTCTTGCAGACTGTATCCAATATCGTTTACCCCGCTATTTGGGCGGCCCCGCCTCTGTAAATACTCCCGGGACATCAATTTTCCATGCTATATAAGACCTTTGTAAAACCCTAGGGTTTCCCTCGCTCGCGGGGAATGGCCGGGCCTGTCCCGTACCCCGATACGGGGGACAAAGTGGGCATCCGTACCTGAATTAAGCCAGAACCGCCACCATCACCAACCAGCATCAACTACGAAAGCCTCAGTTTCTGTAATCTTTAATCTGGAACATCCTACTTCGTGAGCGAGTCTGGTGCCTGCCAACAGACTACGCCGAGGGTGATTTCAGCATATCTTCTACAACCACCAAACTGTCGGCGATAATTGAAGGTATCAGGACTTCAGAGTAGTCTGTATTGGACTCACCTGCGGGCTAATGTGTCGATATGGTCGCTGAAAATCACAACTCCAACGATGTCGCAGTAGTCACATCTAACGGCTACGAGCCGAAAATGTTCAACGCCGGCGTCACACTCAACCCCGCCAATAAGGCTCAGAACGCCGCCAGCGTCAACGAGAGCCTTAAGCCAAACG
>VXTA01000030.1 GCA_009837685.1 Chloroflexota bacterium
CTTAATCCCGATATCCCAACGGAAAGCTCCCTCAATTGGCATCCGCATCCGCCACATACGAAATCAAGAGCGAACACGGCGAAGTCATAAACACTTCGACCGGACTGAGCAACAAAAAGCTGCTCATGTGGGCCTTCCTGGGATCCGACGTGATGTTCTTCGGGTCCTTCATTGCCACCTTCCTTGTCTACCGCAACCGAAGCCTCGTAGGGCCTTACCCGGCCGACATCCTCGACATACCCATCACGTCGGTGTCAACTTTCGTGTTGCTCATGAGTTCATTGGCGATGGTTCTCGCTCTCTCATACGTCCAAGATGGGCGCAAGAAACTTGGCACCTTGTGGATCTTCGCAGTCGTAGTTCTTGGCGCCATATTCCTACTATTCCAGGTCTACGAGTTCAACCACTTCGCAAAGGTTGGCCTAACACCCCGGACAAACTTATTCGGCACAACATTCTTCATCCTCACCGGCCTGCACGGCGCCCACGTGACCCTCGGTGTCTTGTGGCTTATGTTCCTCGGCTTCGGCAGCATCAAAGGCACATTACGCGCCGACAACGCTATCGATCTTGAGTTGGCCGGCCTCTACTGGCACTTCGTCGACATCGTCTGGATCGTAATCTTCACTGTCATATACCTGATATCCGCTCGTGACGTCGCTCCCCCAGGAAGCGTCCCTTGGGTACCCGGCGCTCACTAAGCGCAAACAAACTCGACGCTCAACAAAATCACCAAACCAAAATGTCGAACTTCTTGAACAAGATCCTCTACCACGATGGCCGAGGCTGGTGGGATCTTCCTCGTACGCAGTGGCAGGAACCCAATCCAAAAATGGAGGGGCCGCTAGGCGACGGCATCGCGCCCATCAAGCGCATCTGGGAGATCACTACTGCCGCAAACCTCCATCACGGCACCCCAGCGTTCTACGTCCTCATCGGCGCGATCCTTAGCATCATCACCATCGTCGAAGTCTGGGCGTTCGCTTGGCTCTTCCTTGGCGACCTGCTCGTCCCGTTGATGCTCGTTCTCTCCCTTGGCAAATTCGTGCTCGTCGTCGGATTCTTCATGCACCTGAAATTCGACCGCAAATATTACGCATGGATATTCACCGCATGCATGGTGATCGGCATCGGCATATTCGTGGCGCTGCTCCTGCTTCTGAACTACGGCGGTCAAGTTCAGCAATAGCATCCACGTTGGGTCTCCACTCAAGAGGCCAACGCCTGACGCCTCTACATCACGGCTGACTATCCATCCCAGCCGATGATGAATCCTTCAACCGACATCGCCAACTCATTCGGCGATTTCCTGACGGCATGGTCGCTTTCTGGACCCCAATTCATCGTCGTCGTTTTCCTCGCCGTCATCTACATCGTTGGCATGTTGCGACTCCAGATCCGCTCTGGATGGCAAGCGATACCGATTCGCAAGGTGATTTACGCCATCGCCGGATATGCCATCCTTTTCTTCGCGGTGGCAGGTCCGCCCGAAGCCTTCTCCGAAGACATGTTCTTCGCTCACATGACGCAGCACATCCTCATTGCAATGGTCGCCTCCGTGCTGCTCCTAGCAGCCACACCTATGGCTGCTTATCTCTGGGCGATGCCTGAAGCCGTACGCGTCGGACTTGCGCCATCTCTCGCTGAAAACGGATGGATCAGAAATATCAATGCAACCCTCACGAATCCCAAGTTCTCACTACCAGCATTCGTCCTCACCCTATGGGGATGGCACATACCCGAGGCATACTCCTTAGCCGTCAGAAACGACATCGTCCACCTCGCAATGCACCTCTCGATGTTCGCGACCTCCATACTCTTCTGGTGGCCGATCATCGGACCTCCTCCGGTCCGGTCGCAACTCACCGATCCCCAGCGCATCATCTACCTGATCCTCGTGGTAACTCCCACTGCCGTGTTGGCCGCCATCATCACGTTATCGAACTCCGTCATTTACACCACATACATAGACACACCCCATCACTTCACCTTGACTCCCACTGAAGACCAACGCATCGGGGGTCTGTTGATGTGGATACCCGGCAACATCGTCTATCTCGCCACCCTGACAACACTCTTCCTCCGCTGGTTCGCCCAAGAAGACCGCAAAAACCGACGCTACCGTCTCGATCGCAGGCAGTTGGAAGCTACTCGTCGGCGGATCCGGGAGCTAAACGAAAAAGACTCCGATTGAACTTGGATCCATTGATAGAATCCAATCCCACGGGCGGTTAGCTCAGAGGCCCAGAGCGCTTGCCTTACAAGCAAGAAGTCGGAGGTTCGAATCCTCCACCGCCCACCAGCCTCAACGGCCTGCAACTACGGATTCAGCACTCATGTCTCTTCGATCCGTCATCGGTAACACGTCGTACGCACGCGGCGACCCTCATCCGACTTATAGAGTCCTCCACGACCAAGCCGAAGTCGAGGAATCAGACAACAATAAGGAGGGGGAAGGCGGTTGTTGCGGTTGCTTCACAATTCTCATTCTCATACTGGGCGCAATCGCCATCGCATGGTGGCTCGGATGGCTAAAATCATTCTGGAGTTGGGCGACCGATATGATCTGCGAAATGTGAGCCTAAACGACACCGATCTTGCGGCGATTGGCACCGACTCGCCTGTTCATCACTCTGGGCCTACCCGCCAAGATTCCACAACCGCGATTGAAATCGCGCACAAACGATTGATATCCTCCAGAGGTGCTCCTCCTTTAACCGTGACGTAAAGACACATCAACATCTCGTAGGCCAAATCTGCCAAACTTTCCACGTCTCCCGCTAATCTGCCCTGCGTAGCATCCCGTTCCAACGCGCTGCGAAACGCACCACGCACCCGCTCTCGGTATCTATCCGCGCGCTCAACCAGTTCCGGCTCGGAACGACCAAATTCGATCATCGAATTCACTACCAAGCATCCCATCTCTGCTCGTTCCGGTTGCTTTGCCACAATCCCAGCGAAAGTCCGGAAGAAGTTGGCCACCCCGGTTATTCCTCCGTCGTCAACGCGACCGAAGATCACATTGATCCGACTCTCAAGATAGAAGTCAATCGCCTCGTACAGCATCTCCTGCTTCGAACCGAACGCCGAGTACAACCTCGCGCGCGCCAGACCGGTTGCAGACTCAAGATCCGCGATGCCAGTCGCCTCGTACCCGTCCGACCAGAACTGATCGCAGATACTCGCGATCGCCTCTTTAGTATCGAACTCCCTCGGTCTCGGCATGACTGCATCGTACCATCAGGTCAACCCATTGTTGACAGATCGGTAATGAATAATCCATAATTTTACCGATTGGTAAACAACATCGCTGAAGGACACAAACTCTATGCCCGCATTCGTAGAGGCCACCGTAACCGCCAACGCTCCAAAGGAAGCCGTCTGGAGGGTGCTAGCCGACTTCCCGAACATCGCCAACTACACTGACACCGTAAGATCCAGTCACTCCACTAGCGAAAACGACTTCGAAATCGGTGCCACCAGACATTGCGAATTGGCTCCCGCCGGGTCCGCCGACGAGACCATTACGGATATCAAGCAGGGGGAAAGTATCGTCATATCAGTTTCCGGTGCGGGTGGCGGTCCCATCAAGGAATCCACCACTACTTTCTCGATCAGCGAGATTGATGCTGAAAGGTCTCGTCTGACGATGAGCGCCGAAATCCAACCCAAAGGCGGAATCTTTGCTGGCATCATCTCAAAAATACTTGAGCGACGCCTGCCCAAAAGAGCACATACCGTCGTCAGCGACCTGGCAACATCAGCCGAGAAAATGGCATAGGCGATACAGAACCGGAGCCGACCCTATCTGGGCGTTTCAGCTCTCTCAACTATCCCAAGCGCGCCGCAACACTCGCTCAAAGGCCTCCACGAACCCATCCAACTCCTCATACGTGTGCGCCGCCGAAACATTCCCGGCGCACTTGCTCGACAGCAGATAACCCTCGTTCATCATTCCCATGAACACCATCTCCAGCAGATCACCGTCGTTCGTTGCGTAAGAGCGATAGTCCCGCACTGCCTCTGACGTGGCCTGTATCGCAAACAACGATGTCGCGCCTGTGACGCCCATCGGGGCCTCCATCTCTGAGATCACTTCCCGCAGACGGGTTCGCAGATACTCACCTTTCTCGGACAGTTCGTCGTAAACGTCCACCGTTAGTTCTTTCAATGTCGCTACCCCCGCCGCCGCGGTCATCGGATTGCCGTTGAACGTACCGGCGTGCGCTACCTGCGGACCGCCTGCTCCGCTTGGGTCCCATAGCGACATGATGTCTTCTCGACCGCCGAATGCTCCTACTGGCAATCCACCGCCGATCACCTTGCCGAAACACGTCAGATCAGGTGTGACCCCGTAGTACTCTTGGGCTCCGCCGCGCGAGGCTCGGAACGCTATCACTTCGTCGAAGATGAGCAGGATGCCCAATTCCGAAGTGATCCGCCGGATGCCTTCTAGAAACTCTGGTTCAGCCGGAACCATCCCGCACTGACCATTGATCGGCTCAACAATGACGGCCGCCAACTCGTCGGCGTGTTCCCGTATCACCCGCTCCGCGTTCTCGAGGTCGTTGTACGGCATGATCACGATCTCATCTGCCGACCGCGGTGTCATCCCACGCGTCATCAAGACCGAATCCGGCGACTCGGCATCACCAGCCATTCCGACAACCGGCGTCACGCTGATTTGAACTGCGTCGTGGTTACCGTGATACGCGCCCTCGCATTTCGCCAGCATAGTCTTACCCGAAAACGCTCTGGCTGCACGGATCGCGTTCAATGTCGCCTCCGTCCCTGAGTTCACGAACCTGATCTTGTCCACCGACGGAACCCGCTCGCACATCAACTCACCCCACTCGACGACTAAAGGCGTCGGGGCTGGGTAAGATACTCCATGCTCCAGCTGCTCTCGCAACGCATCGATCACCGCTGTATGCCGATGACCCAGGATCAACGTCGTCATGTTGTTGATGAAGTCGACTCGCTCGTTACCGTCAATATCGACGATTTTCGAGCCTTCGGCTCGCGAAACATAGATCGGAAACGGATCCCAGAAGATCGAGTTCCTAGTATCTCCGCCCGGCAACCACCGCTTCGCTTCCTCATGCTTGGCCGACGAACCGGCGTTCAAGCCAACATAGCGCGCGCGCTCAGCACGCAACGAATCAGAAATCTCTTGCTTTGCCATGCGGATATGTTAACCGCATACCCCGCTTCAAACTACATCACTGGTGGATGCGGAAACTCCCGCTGCCAGCTCTCGCGACCAAATCCGGGATCCTGCGACATATCGCCATGCTGGGCCAAGCGGTCTTGTGATGCCGCCTCAATTGATGTCATTACCTCCTCAAACAACTCCGCTTCCAACCGATGCCGAACATCGGCGTAAGCCGGATCGTCCAACAGATTCACTTGCTCCTGTGGATC
>VXTA01000324.1:0-385 GCA_009837685.1 Chloroflexota bacterium
GGACGCCCTCGTTGCCGTATGAAAGTTTGTCGAGGACACCTCGGTACTGAGGATCGAAGAATGCGGCGGCGATGCATTCCTCGGGGAGTTTTGACATGAGGGTCAGGCCGTCCATGGCTACTCGCCGGTTGGTGGGTAACGAGTCCGGGAGGGGGTTTTGGGGGATGGTTAGGGTTCGTTCGTTGGAGTAGACGGTCATGTATAGAGAGTTTAAGACGAGGGTTGTCTGAACTGTGATTTAGGTGATTTGAATGATGGGCTGTGATGGCCCCACCCTTTTGTCCCATCTCACCCTAACCCTAGCCCTCTCCCCTCGAGGGTGAGGGGATAGAGCCTTACTGCAGGGGGTATGTAGGCTCGATGGCGGAGATGTCGTATCCGGCTT
>VXTA01000324.1:395-5390 GCA_009837685.1 Chloroflexota bacterium
TGTCTGAACTGTGATTTATGTGATTTGAATGATGGGCTGTGATACCCCGCCCTTTTGTCCCATTTCACCCTCACCCTAACCCTCTCCCAGCGAGGGAGAGGGGATAGAGCCTTTACTGCAACGGATACGTCGGCTCGATGCCGCTGATGTCGTAGCCTGCTTCGTCTAGGAGGAGGCGGATTACCTGCTCGGTTTCGGCGTATTTGCCTTCGCCGAAGTGGCGGAAGCGGAGGTTGCCGTCAAGGTCGAACATGTATTTTGCGGGCCAGTAGCGGTTGGTGAAGTAGCGCCAGGTGGAGTAGTCGTTGTCTTGTACGACGAGCCAGCCGATGTCGTTCTCTTCGGTGGCGTTGGTCAGACGATCGATCTTTTTTTCGTAATCGAATTCGGGAGTGTGCACTCCTAGAATGGTGAGCCCGGCGTTAGCGTAGCTCTCATGCCATGCCCTCAGGGCTGGCCACGTGTTCTTGCAGTTGTATCAAGTGTAGGTCCAGAAATCGACCAGCACTATCCTTCCGCTCTCTCGGAGCTCTTTAATGGTTGTGGGATCTCCATTCAACCACTCTTGGGTGTTCTTCAGTTCGTAATCGGTTCGGTCGTTGACCGGGGGGTATTGCTCCATGGCGATTCCGGGCAGGATTTTCTTGGCCCAGTACGGCGTCTCGGTCGGTGTTGGGGCGATTGTTGCGGTAGGTGCTTGGGTCGCGGTTGGTGGGGGTGCCGTGGTTGCGGTTGGATCGGGGGGCGACGTTGCGGTCGTAGCGGTTTGCGCCACCTCTCCGCCGTCACCTTCTTCGGTTCCACAGCTGACTAACACCAGGCCGAGAACTACGACGACTGTAATCAGTAGATAGAGACGTGGGGATGTGAACCGCTTCGTGAACAACGTTAAACTCGCATACATCTCGCAAAGCAAGCATCGAGGCGTAATTCTTAATGTCAACGATACCATCTTCCGACCAGCCGATTGTAGTGGCACCTACACCGACGCCGTTCCGGGACGACGATGAGCAGTCGGTTGATTTTGGAGCGCTGGAGCGTAATGTCGGGAGATGGCTCAAGACGCCGCTTTCGGGCTTCGTGGTGGTGACGGCGAACGGCGAGGAGACGATGCTGAGCGAGTCGGAGCGGTTGGAGACCGTTCGGACGGTGGTCTCGGCACATGGTGGTGAGAAGTTCGTGATTGCTGGTGTGGATGAGAGGTCGGCGCGGGAGACTCTACGGCTGTCTGAGAACTATGCGAATGCGGGTGCAGATTTCATTCGGATGCGGATACCTAGGGGGATGGCTCCTGCGGATTTGGTGCGGTATTACGGGGAGGTGACATCGAGGTGTCCGGTTCCGGTGGTGGTTATCCACCAGACGTTTGCATGGGGAGGCGCTCCAGCTGCTCCTCCGTCGGTGATCGCGGAGTTGTGTGGGATGGACAATGTGTATGGGTATATAACTGACCACTCGATTCTGTTTGAGCAACAAGTGTTACCACGGATTCCGGACGGCGTGAGGAAGTGGAATTGCAGCGGGGCGTTACTGGCGTTCGGGACTATGATCGGGTGCGATGGGGCGTGCATGTTGCTCGGGAATATCGCTCCTGCTTTGTGCATGGACATCATCAGCGCCGGGTTCCATGGGGATTACGCAAAGGCTGTTAAGTTGCAGCGGGTGGCTTCGAAGTTGAATCCGGTTGTTATGCAGTCGATCGGGTCACCCAAGATTGCGCTGTCGATGCTGGGATGGGAGTACGGGGATGCACGGAGGCCATTACCGCCAGTTTCTGAGGAGTCTAGGGCGGCGATCGAGAAGGTTTTACGCGAGACGGGTTTGTTGACCTAACACTCGTCAAGCGACCGAATCGGTTCGGTTAACAATTGCGAAAAACCCATCATCTAGAATCGATGAGTTGTTGCGACCTGAAACTGCACTGCTCCGCATGAACTTACACGAATACCAGGCCAAGCAGATTTTCAAAGATTATGGGATTCCGGTTCTGCCTTGGCGGATCGTGGAATCTGCGGATGAAGCGAGGAATGCGGCTGAGGAGTTGGGATGTCCAGTGATCGTGAAGGCGCAGGTCCACGCTGGCGGGCGCGGTAAGGCTGGCGGCGTGAAGTTTGCGGCGACGGTTGATGAAGCGGTAGACGCGGCTTCGGGGATGTTGGGTACGCGGATGGTTACTCATCAGACGGGGCCTAGTGGTGTGCCGGTGAACAAGGTGATGGTCACTCCTGCTGCGGATATTGCGCACGAGTATTACTTGTCGGTAGTGATGGATGGGGACGAGGGCGCTCCGGTGATTATTGCGACGCGGGAGGGTGGCGTCGAGATTGAGCAGGTGGCGGAGGAACATCCGGAGAAGATTGTTCGGATCGTGGGTGATCCGTTGATCGGTTTGCTGCCCTATCGGGCACGAGATGCGGCGTTGGCGTTGGGTTTCCCGTCGGCTCTCATTCGGCCCGCGACGGCGTTGGTATCAAACGCGTATCGGATTTTCACCGACAACGACTGCTCGCTGGTCGAGATAAACCCGTTGATCGAGACCGAAGACGGCAACTTGATTGCTTTGGATGCCAAGGTAGGGATTGAGGATGATGCACTGTTCCGGCATCCTGGTCTCCGCCAGCTACATGACCCCGATCAGATGGACCCGCTGGAGCGTGAAGCGTCAGAGTTTGACCTCGCGTACGTGAAGCTCGAAGGCGGGCGCGTCGGGTGCATGGTGAATGGTGCGGGTTTGGCGATGGCGACGATGGACATCACGAAGTGGGCGGGGGCAGAGCCTGCGAATTTCCTTGACATCGGCGGTTCGGCAGACCTCGACCGCATCGAGCATGCTTTCAAGATCATCGTCAGCGATCCAGATGTTGAGATCATCTTGGTCAATCTTTTTGCTGGTATCGCCCGGTCCGATGTTGTGGCGACCGGGGTGATTAATGCGGCGCGGGAGGTTGGGTCGACTAAGCCGGTAGTTGCCGCGATGCGGGGGACGAATGCTGAGGAGGGGTTGCAGCTTTTTGAGGAGTCGGGGATGGATATCACGCCCGCGCCGGATATGGCGAGTGCCGCGATAGTGTTGCGTGACAAGCTCGCGAGCATGGGAGGAAGAAACTGATGGCTGTTTTGGTTGCGGATCCGTGCCGACTGCTGGTGCAAGGTCTGGGACGCGACGGTTCGTTCCAAGCGCAGCGGATCGTGGAGTATGGGACGAACATGGTTGCCGCGGTGCATCCGAATCGTGCAGGGATGAAGTTCATGGATGAGGTGCCGTATTTCGAAACTGCAAGGGAAGCGGTCGAAGCGACGGGTGCCAACACGGGTCTGGTGTTCGTTCCGGCGCCATTTGCTATGGATGCGATTCTTGAACAGGCCGATGCTGGCATTTCGCTTATCGTCTCGATAACGGAAGGTGTGCCAGTTCAGGACATGATGAAAGCGAAGGCGTATCTAGATCGCACGAACTCGCGGTTGCTAGGCCCGAACTGTCCAGGGTTGATACACCCTGGCGAGCGGATCAAGCTAGGCATTATTCCCGGTGCCGCTGTAACGCCGGGCAACGTGGGTGTAGTATCGCGGTCTGGGACGCTGACCTACGAGGCGGTGGCGCAGCTGGGCGCGGTAGGAATGGGTCAATCGACGTGTGTCGGTATCGGAGGTGATCCGATTCCTGGGACGAATTTCATCGACGTGCTGACCGAGTTCCAAGACGACGAAGAGACCGAGGCGATAGTTTTGATCGGCGAGATCGGCGGTACTCGTGAACAGGCTGCGGCTCAGTTCATCAAGGAAAACGTGACGAAGCCAGTAGTCGCTTCGATTGCCGGACAGACCGCTCCACCCGGAAAGCGGATGGGACACGCAGGTGCGATCATCACCGGTAGGGCCGGTCTGGCGTCGGAGAAGAACAAAGCATTAGAGGCGGCAGGGGCTACGGTTGTGGAATCCCCGGCGTATATCGGCGAGGCGATGGCGGGGATTTTGGGTTAAGTCGCAGGTGAGAATCGATGGGTTGATGCCTGATTCCACCTAAGCTGCGACGGTTTCCTTGTAGAGGTGGCATGAAACGACGCGATTTTGCGCTGTTTGGTAGAGCGGCGGCGCTTGATTGCAGACGTCCATGGCGTGCGGACAGCGATCAGCGAATTGGCAACCCGCGTAGTCGGCGGCCATCGTGTCACTCGTAGATTCTGTAGATGGGGCTACGATCTCCAAGCCCTGTTGCCACTTCTGGTCGGGATCGGGCATCGGGATAGAGCCGATGAGTAGTTGAGTGTAAGGATGTTCAGGCTCTTGGACTACGGGGACCACATCTCCTTGTTCGGCGACTACGCCTCGGTACAGGACGACGATCTTTTCGCTGATTTCGTAGGCGGTTGTGAGGTCGTGGGTGATGTAGATGATGGAGATGCCGAACTCGGTGTTGAGCTGTCGGAGGTTTTCGAGGATGGTGGCTCGGAGGGACGCGTCGACCATTGAGACCGGTTCGTCGGCTACGATAAGTTTGGGGCTGAGTAGTAGCGCTCGTGCGACCATGACGCGTTGGCGTTGACCACCGCTTAGCTGGTGAGGATAACGGCCGAGGGTGTCTCGGGGGTTGAGTCCGACCTGCCGAAGCGTGTTTTCGATTATCTCAACGGCTTCGTCGCGTGACGATGCCAGCCCTGCTTTTTTGACTGGCAGATGCAGTGCGTGATCGACTTTGTAGAAGGGGTTGTAGACCTCGAAGGGGTCTTGGAAGATGACTTGGACATCGCGTCTGAATTGTTGCCGTTCGGCGCGAGAGAGTTCGCTGACGGGTTTGTCGCGGTATAGCACTTCGCCGGCAGTGGGTGGAATGATTCCAAGGATCAAACGTGCGATGGTGGTTTTTCCGCTGCCGCTTTCACCCACAAGGGCGGTGATGGCGGGTTTGTCTTCTTCGACCGCCATGGAGAAATCGCGGAGCGCGACGGTCTTGCGGCTGAACCATCCGGTGCCGAAAGTTTTGGAGGCGTTCCTCAG
>VXTA01000061.1:0-3967 GCA_009837685.1 Chloroflexota bacterium
CGCCGAGTCTGGCGTTCGAGTATCGGTCAACGACATGATCATCAAAGCCTTGGCCATGGCAATGGTAAAGTATCCGAAGTGGAACACCACCTTCCACGAGGATCGTTTAGAGGGCCACGACAGCATCAACATCGGCGTGGCGATCGCGCTTGAAGCCGGTTTGATAGTGCCTGCTTTGATCGGCGTCCAAAACATGTCACTGATGGATGTCGCCAACGCGTCGAAAGACCTTGGCGCCCGCGCCAGAGGCGAAGGTGGTTCATTGACTCAAGAAGAGCTGACCGCCGGCACCTTCTCAACCTCGAATCTCGGCATGTTTGGCACCGACACCTTCGCAGCCATCATCGTTCCGCCGCAAGCGGGTATCCTCGCGGTAGGTGCAGTGAAACCGACACCAGTGGTCATGGACGACGAGATTGTCGTGCGGCAGATAATGAACGCCACGATTTCCGCGGACCACCGAGTTGGCGACGGGGCAGAAGCGGCAATCCTTCTCAACGAGGTCAAAGACAACCTCCAACGTCCTTTGCGTCTGATCCTCTGACCAATCGTCAGAATGCATCGGTGAGCATCCCGGTCTTGTGCGAAGATTGACGCACTGTGTACGCACGAGAGGCATTCACCGACGAAGAAATCTCGATACTGAGTCGCTTCTTTACCAACACTGATCTACCGGTCTTCGCGATCGTCAACCTTCCGGAGATCGTGAAGGGCGCAATGTTTGCCCGTTACAGCCGGACGCACAAGTCTCTGCGCCGATTATTTCTGGACGAGTTCTACGAACAGCCCGAAATCGGCATCCAATCCATCGCCGATCAAGTCGGCAATGGAGAGCAGGGGATAGGTCGCGCAGAGAAGCTATACGAGACTGTGTTTGTCGAATATGGTGACGATTCGGTCGCGCAGTTGGGCGGTGCTCACGTTGCATGTGAGCAGGCATCGGCGATCTTAACGAAGGTGCTCGAACGAGGTCGGCTGGCGGCGTACTTGGAGCAGAGTACCCGCTACATCTACTACGACGTGAAGCTGAAAGACGCCGACGGAACAGCGCGGTTTCGATATCAGACGCCGCCTGAGATAGCACAAGGGCCATTGGCAGACCGCTACTTAGACACGATGGATCGTCTATTTGATAGTTACTCCTTCGTTGTGCGCGCCCTGACTTCGTACTTCCAAAATCGTTTTCCTCAGGGCACACGGGAGACTAGGGGGGCTTACCGCAGCGCGACGAGGGCTCGAGCATGCGATACAGCGCGGGGACTTTTACCAGCATCGACAACTTCGAATCTCGGGATTTTCGCTACCGGACAGGCGTACGAGGCATTGCTGATGCGTATGAACGCGAGCCCACTAGCTGAGGCACGCGAATATTCGCAGATGATGTTGGTAGAGTTGCAGAAGGTCATCGCGGGTTTTCTCTCGAGAGTGGATGTCGAGGATCGTGGCGTGGCGTGGAGCGACTACTTTAGAAACGTTGCCCACGACATGGGTGAAATAGTCGAGAGTGAGTTAAAGGCAGCAGACGGTAGAGAATTCGATTTGGAACGCGACGAGGTAAGGTTGCTGGACTACGATCCGGACACCGAGATAAGGCTAGTCGCTGCCGCCTTGTACCCGTATTCAAATCGATCCGAAGAGGATCTGTTGCAAACGGCCATAAGCATGAACGATGAGGAGCGTAGGAAAGTCATTTCGACTTACATTGGCGACCGCATGAATCGCCGACACAAGCCAGGACGAGGGATGGAACGGGTTTACTACCGTTTCGACGTGCTATCCGATTTCGGCAGTTTCCGCGATCTCCAACGGCATCGCATGATGACGATCGATTGGCAGCGTTTGACCTCCCGACACGGCTACGCTACGCCCCCAGAGATCGAAGACGTCGGTAGTGGAGTAGCGTCACGATGGCATGACTCGATGTCCGAGATGTCTGAGTTGTATTGGGACGTGCTCACAGAACACGGCGCCGACGTTGCGCAATATGTCGTGCCATTCGGTTATCGTATCCGCTACAACATCCAGATGAACGCTCGCCAGGCGTTCCACATGCTGGAGTTGCGAACTGGAGCTTCAGGTCATTCTGACTACCGTCGGATCTGTTTGAAGATGCATGCATTGATCCGTGATCAAGCCGGCCACGCGGTTATTGCAGACGCGATGAAGTACGTCGATGCTAAGGATTACGGGCTAGGTCGGCTATCGTCGGAGCTTCGCCAATCGCAACGTCGGCAGCCGTCGTTGTTTGAATTGCCTTGAATCTCGTTAGCTGGACGCGGACGACCTAACAGATCTCAGAACCGCGGATAGTGCGCCGGGCCGGGTTGGATGCCGCACGCGTCCGCCAGCCACTCTTCCTGCGCAATGTGATCGAGATGACCCTTGCCGAGATTGACGCGCACCGTAGTCTCGCCCGATAGTGCTGACGCGAGTCCGTCGTAGTAGCTCTTCTCCGAAGCGCCGGCAGAAAGCATCACTTTTCTGGCGTCAACCCCGCTCGCAAGGTTCATCGGATCGTAGTTCGCAAGCGTCACCCGAGCCTCGTCCCAAGAATCGGGATAAGTTCGCCTGAAATCGTTGAATTCAGCGAGTGGATAGTCCGGGTCCCCAGCTATCCGGTTCTCGATGTCTGCAAACACCAATCCGCCGCTCTGCAACGCGTGAACTCCGTCCGTCAGCGCGCCCGTTATCCACGCGAGGTCGCCGCCGGATATGGCGAGGCGGGAGGCGTCGATATTCGGCTGTTGCAGGAGGATTTGGACTGCTGTGATGCAGTCTGCGACGATGTCACCCCATACGTAAGTGTCTTCACTTGGCAGGCCATCGGTGAGGAGTCCGGGGTAGGCCGCGCTGTACTGTGAGTTGGATAATCGCTGCCCGCGGTGGCAGAGGGCCAAAACTACATAAGCGGCTCTGCGTTCGTACGGCGGCACTCCGACGACGCTCCCATATCCCGGCGCTTGGAAGAGCGGAACATGCGGACCGTCAGACTTCGGCACGTGCAGGTAAGCGTAGAGCGGATAGTCACCAACACCGTTGAAGCGCACGGAATACGCGTTCGATGTTTCGTTAGTGCGGATTGGCAGATCTTCTATCGAGACATCGCCTTTGGCTGCGTTGAGAGCAGCCTCTACCCGCGCAGACCAGTATTCATTCATGATCAGATTCTCCGTCGGAGGCTACAACGCCACTGGGTTGAGGTGTTCGGCGAGGAACGCATGCATCACCTTGTCGTGACCGACGCCAGTCCCAGCATCGTGCGCGCAGTCCTCGTAGGTGTACAGCTTTTTGTCGTCGCTTCCGATTTGATCAAACACCGCGAAACCGGTCTCAGGCGGACAGACATCATCCATCAGTCCTATGTTGACGATGATCGGACATTCGATTTTGTCCACGAAGTTGTGAATGTCGTGCAAGTCAAGCGTGTCCCGAGCTGCATCTTCACGTTCCGGGTAGAGGCGAAGGTAATCGTTTATCTCCTCGTACGGGTACGAACGAGTCAACGATGCCGCATCCATCATCGAGCACAGATACGGCGCACCAGCCGATGCGCAAGCCACTTGTTCCGCCCTCAGAGCAGACACGAGAAGCGTGAGGGCTCCGCCTTGACTACCACCTTGTACACAAATGCGTGACGAATCGACCTCGTCCAGGCCGCTCAGAAAATCGAACGCCCGGACGGCGTCCATGTAGAAGCCTCGGTAGCCGTACTCGGTTCGCTTGTCGAGGTTGTGTACCAAGAGTCCCGGGTAACCCGGATTGAAAACCGAGTTGCTGCGAAGTTTGTTGCGCGGCGCGGCCGAGAACGCGGCATATCCCATCATCGCCAAGTCAGTCGGCAATTTGGGCTCGCTTACGTATCCGGGAACGAATAGGTAGCCTGGAATCTGGCCGTCGATGTTTCGAGGGCGACAGTACCATCCTGCGATTTCCAACCCGGCGTAACTGTCGTAGCGCGCCTCAAAGA
>VXTA01000061.1:3977-5384 GCA_009837685.1 Chloroflexota bacterium
AGCGCAAGGGGTCCGGTTCAAGCCGAGGGTTTAGGGGCACAGCCATCGTTGCGGCTTCTGTCTGTTGCCAATATTCGTCGAAATCGTCAGGGCGGCGGACTGACGACTTCCACGTGGACGGATCGCGACGAGTCATGTTCAAAACCTCGATATCGGTTACGAGTCCCTAAAACTGTATCACCGTGAAATCGCTGCGACGGGGGCATTTACACGGTCGATTTAGAAGGTTCTGTTGAGTCTCCGTCTGGTTCGTAGTTGCGCGTCATTAACCATGCTGGAATCACGCCGATGATGCACGCGGTCGAAGCGTAGGTGAAGAAGTTGGAGAACACGGCCATTCCTGCTTCGTTCGCCGCTTCTGGCCGTTCGATCATCTCCTCCAGTCCGGGCGCAGTTAGCAGGAACTGCTCAGTTCCGAGCGACGCTACGACAGCGAGACCGGCTGTCATACCGATATTCCGGGACAGCGTGAGCAGCCCTGATGCGATGCCTTTGTCCTCCTCCGGCACTCGTCGCAGCGCGCTCTCCGCGATCGGCGCGATCAGAATGCCCAATCCAATTCCAACCAGAACTAGGTCAATAGAGACTCTAGGTTCTTGGACCTGTAAACCCCATGTTGAAATGCCCAAAGGAATGGTCCAATCCGTTCCAAAAAAGAAGCTTGCTATGTCGGCTAGGGATCGACCTCCGTTAAAACCGATTGCTGCGACGACCAGTCCCATGACGGCTGGTATTCGCACACCGAAATAGGTGGCCACAATGCCCCCAGCTAGGGCTGACACGCCTAAGGCGATAGTCATCCGCATTAGCAATAATCCTGAGTCGAGCGCAGAAAGACCATAAATGGTCCCTGCGAGCAACGGCACAGAAACCAGTCCGATCATTAAAGAGACGCCAATGAAAAAGTGAGCGACGTTAGACCAGATGAAGTCTTTCAGTTTGCCAAGCGACCGCGGAACCGCCTTCTCGCTCGCCATCCGATTGGATATAGCGACCACACTGGTCAAAACTGTGGCCGCAACGAACAGCAGTATCATCGGCAGGTCTGGTTCGGATATCCGGAAAAGCCCGACCGTCAGGGTTGTTAGGCCAGCGGTAAATGCGATTGCGCCGATCCAGTCAACACTGGTGTCGTGCCGGATGCCCTTCGGCAGTTTCGCTAGCGCTGCGACCGCGATCAACGAGAGCGGGATGTTGGACCAGAACGTGTATTCCCACCCGATCCAATCGGCTATGGCGCCAGCATAGACTGGACCGAATACGCTGCCGGCTTCCGCGGCGGCGCCCACCATGCCGAACGCGACGATGCGCCGTCGCACGCCGACGAGTGTTTCAGCCGCGGCCAGGGATATCGGTATTACCGCACCAGCGCCAATCGACTGCACAACACGCGCGACGATTGACCAT
>VXTA01000327.1 GCA_009837685.1 Chloroflexota bacterium
CGCTCAAAATCGCGTCGACAGCTGTACGCCCAAAATCGAGCATCTCGTCATCTGAGAGATCGGCGACGCTGTGATCGAAGCTATCTACCGCGGAGTAGTCGGTAGCGTTCGGAAACTCGAACGCGGCTTCGGCACCGTATTCGGCGAGAGCACCGACGCGGTCGACGAGGTCGTCTATCTTGTCGGCATCGTTCGTGGATGAGAACCCGATGCGTCCGTTTGGATTGATGATGCGAAGCGCGATGCCTGACGATTGGCTCTGACCGATGTTTTTGGGTCGGTTGGCCTCGAACTCGACGTGTCGCCGCTCTGATGTGACGCCGAAGACTTCAGCGGAACCGTGAGCCGCTTTGGCCCGGTCCAATAATCGTTCGTAGGTGTTCACTAGTTTCTCCTCGATAGGTGTGAGGTCAAGATGCCCGGTTTGCCCAGGCCCCTAGATTCCGGCTTTCGCCGGAATGACGGAGTTTTGTGGTGGTGTTTGAGGATTGCGTCAATGCTGATTTACCGTACCCCTCCCCTTTGTCCACCCCGATCACCCTCACCCTGACCCTCTCCCATCGAGGGAGAGGGGAAACATGTTGCCGTCTTGCACGGTTTTGCAATGGTCTCACGAGCGGGGAAACCCTAAGGCTTTAGCAACGGTCTCATCTTCATGCTCCTGAGATGAGGCAGTTTCGGATGCGGATGTGAGGGCTGCCGTTGGCGACGGGGAGTGGCATCTGCCCGCCTTTGCCGCAACCGCCACCTTGATTGACCTCACGGTCGTTGGCGATCGCGTCCACGTTCTCAAGAGTCTCGAACAGATTGCCGGAGAGCATGACGGGACGGACGGCTTCTTGGACTTCGCCATTGCGGATCATGTACGCCTCTCCCGAAGAGAAGGTGAACATCTCGTGCTGGGTCATGCCTCCGTACCAGTTCTTGACGTAAACGCCCTCGTCTACTCCTTCCAACAGATCGTCGAATGTTGCGTCGCCGTTCTCGATGAAGGTGTTGGTCATGCGCACGATCGGGGGGAATCGATAGCTGATGGCGCGGGCGTTTCCGGTCGGCGCTTCGTCGGTCTTAGCGGCGGTCTCCCGTGAGTGCAGACGCCCGACGAGAACACCTTCTCGCACTAGAGGTGTCACAGTAGCAGCGGTTCCCTCGTCGTCGTATTTGTAGCTTCCTCTCATCCCTGGCGTTGCGGCACCGTCGGTGAAGTTCAAATGCTTGCCGCCGAAGTTGCGGCCCATGTACATGAGCTCCTTGAGTTTTTCGTTTTCGTATACGTTGTCGGCTTCGGATAGGTGTCCGAAGGCTTCGTGGACGAAGACCCCGGCGAGGATGGGATCTAGGATCACGGTGCGTTGTCCGCCTGTCAGCGGCTCTGCCTTGAGCAAACCTACCGCTCGTTGCGCTGCCTCTGCAACGTCGTCGTCTAGGTCCTCGAATACGCCGTAGTCGCCTAGCGCGCCGATGCTGAAGCCTGCCTGCTGAACGTCCGAACCGTCGCGTGCTTGCGCCGATATCCGGCTAATCGCGTGAACCACCTCTTGTTCGACGTATGTTCCATCGGAGTTGCCGAACGCTACTTTCCGCGAGTTGTCACCGTAGATGATGTCGGAACTTACGATGCCCGGCTCTGACCAGACGATGTCGTTGTAGTGGTCGGCCAGCTTGATCTTCTCTTTCAGGGGAATTTCGCGCGGATCTTTGACGATGTGGGGGGCGACGATATCGACGTGGGGTTCGACCTCGGCAAGCATCGTAGTCTCGCCTTTGTTACCCGAGGCTAAGCTACGAGCTTGTTCGACGGCATCTCCCACGCGGCTCTTCAGGTCTGCAAGTTCGTTGAAGCTCGCAAAGCCCCAAGAACCGTTCACGCATACACGCACGGCACCGCCCTTGGCACTCGTCATGTTGATATCGTCGAGCGTGCGACCGCGGTAGGTCAGACGGGTTGAATCTGATTCCTCGATGCGAATCTCGCAGTAGTCGGCACCATGACCGGCCAGTGCGTCTTCAATTTGCGCTCGATAGCTCATATTTGGGGTTCCGACAGGTGGTTAAAGTCGTCGTACGGTCTAACTTCATCGTATCAACGGACATCGATTTCCTAGCCCTCAGAACCAAGACGTTACCCTTACTGCATGGTGTCAGACACGCGCGATCGATACATGAAAGCTGTAAATCGGCTGCTATCGTTGGCGGATTTCGAACGCAAGTCGCGGGCCAACCAGCCACCTGACTGGCATCTGCGTCGGGTTGAGCGATTGATGGAGATGCTCGGCGATCCGCACCTTACGACGCCGGTGATTCACGTCGCCGGGTCCAAAGGCAAGGGCAGCACCTGCGCGATGATCGCATCTGGCTTGAAAGCGGCTGGTTTTAAGGCAGGTCTGTATACGTCGCCGCATCTACATACCTTCACGGAGCGAATTCAGATCAACGGCGCGCAAATTGCTCAAAGCGATTTTGCGGACTTGATCGACGAACTTTGGCCGTGCGTCGAAGCGATCGAACGAACTGGAGGCCTTGGCGTGGTGAGCGTGTTCGAGATGTTGACGGCTATGGCGTTCGTTCATTTTCGCGACAACGCCGATATCGCGGTGATCGAGACTGGGTTGGGCGGTCGTCTCGATGCTACCAATGTCGTGAACCCGGAAGTCGCAGTAATCACCTCGATCAGCAAGGACCATGTGCGGATACTTGGCGACAAGATCTCACTCATCGCAGCCGAAAAGGCTGGCATCATCAAGTCCGGGAAGCCGACTGTCGTTGCCAAAAACCATCCGGTAACTTGGCGCGTGATTCGAGAGCGCGCCGCGGAGGTCGGATCGGAACTTGTGGGTGCTTGTGCGACGGTACCGCTACTGCGAGACGCGGTCGGGTTGGGCGGCGATCTGCGGCAAGAGTTTGCGCTAGGGAAGTGGCGCCCACCCGAGACCATAGTTTCCAATGAGATATTGAGAACACCACCGGATCCTGGCTTGACCGACATCGAGGTTTGCGCCTCTCTCTTGGGTTCGCACCAGATAGACAACGCGCGGACTGCGGCGGCGACGTTAAACGTGCTGTATCAACAGGGGCACGCGTTTGATGTCAACGCCGCGATGCGTGGCATCGGAGATGCAAGCTGGCCTTGCAGGTGTGAGATTTTGAAGCTGGATGATTGGCCCCTGATGATGCTGGACGGTGCCCACAATGATGCTTCGTTAAAAGCGCTCAGAGATACTTTGCGACCATTTGGCGGGTTGATCGGAGAAGATAGCGCGAATGCGTGCGGACCAACTGCGTCGTATGTCTTGATCATAGGGTCCACCGAAGGTCACGAATTCGACAATTTGGCCCGCGAACTTGCGGCATCAGCGTTTCACACTGTTGCTACGCAATCACGGCACCCCAAGTCCTCGCCCGCGAACAGATTGGTGCAAGCGGGAAGAGAGCACGGCATAGAGTTTTCCGAGCAACTCAATGTCGAAGGGGCGTTGCGAGAAGCCAAGAGATTGGTCGAAGAAAATCCTCAGATTCAATTGATCGTTGTTACGGGTTCGCTGTTCGTTGCTGCTGAAGCGAGGGAACTTCTATTGGGCATCGAACCGGAGATTTACGAGGATCTAAAGCAGCCGTACGTGATGCCATACGAATCTGAGTCGTTCTCTCGGAGTAAAATCGCTTAACGGAGGATTCAGCACGAACCGATGAGCAAATACCCACACGAACGTAGAGCAGTAATCACCGGCATGGGAGCGATGACGTGCTTGGGCAAGTCGCCGGATGAGTTTTGGACGAACCTGAAAAACGGTGTGTCGGGTGCGCGACGGATGTCGATCATTGATCCGACGCCTTTCCCGTGCAAAGTTTCAGGAGAGGTTCAAGACTTCGACCCTTCGGAAGGCGGGTTAATACATCGCCGCGAGGCGCGACGGATGGGTCGGTTCTCGCAATTGGCAGTCCATGCATCGGATCAGGCAATAAAGGACGCTGGGTTGGACCTGGATGCAGAGGACCGGGAACGTGTCGGAGTTCTGATCGGTTGCGGTGCCGGTGGATTGCCTGAGACAGATCAGCAGTCCGTGGTTATGAATCGACGCGGGGCTCTGAGGATCAGTCCTTTCTACATTCCTGTGATGCTGGTCAACATGTGCTCGGCTAACGTTAGTCGCGTTTTCGGGCTGCTCGGGTACACGAACACGTGCGTTACGGCGTGCGCAGCCAGCACCCAGGCGATAGGCGAGGCGGCGGAGGTGATACGACGAGGCGCCGCGGATGTGATTTTGACGGGTGGCGCCGAGGCAGGAATCTGTGAACTGGGGATGGGAGGCTTCTCGACGATCCATGCGTTATCCACGCGGGATTGCCCTCCTGAGGAGGCCTCGAGGCCATTTGACGCCGACCGCGACGGCTTCGTGCCAGCAGAAGGGGCTGCGATGTTCGTGATGGAGAGCCTTGAGCATGCGAAGGCGCGCGGAGCCGAAATCCTTGCTGAAGTTACCGGTTGGGGCGTGTCGTCAGATGCCTTCCACTTGGTTCAGCCGCATGACGAAGGGAAAGGCGCGGCGTTGGCGATCAAATTGGCGTTGGAAGACGCTGAGCGCAACATCGACGATATCGACTACATCAACGCGCACGGCACATCGACACCGCTAAACGACAAATCCGAAACTTTGGCGATCAAACGCGCGTTTGGCGACCATGCCTATAACGTGCCGGTTAGCAGCACGAAGTCAATGATCGGTCACTCGCTTGGTGCGTCCGGATCGATGGAAGCAATGGCTTGTATTGGCAGCATCCAAGATCAAGTCTTGCACCCAACGATCAATTTGGATACACCGGACCCAGATTGTGATTTGGACTACATCCCGAACCTGGCCCGCGAGGCGAAGGTCGACGTAACGCTATCCAACAGCTTCGGGTTTGGCGGGCAGAACGCTTGTTTGGTGATTGAGAAGTTCGGCGGTTGACCAGTTGACGCCACCACAATTCGATGATTAAGCAGCTGCTTGGTCTCCCACGTTGTTAGGTTGCAATAGCGGTGAAACCACAATGTCATCGACTTTTTCCGTCGCTTGCGCTAAGTCGTAAGAGGCTTGCGCCATGTACCACACTCTAGGGCTGCCACCAAACACCTTGGCAATTCGGATCGCCATCTCGGGAGAGACGCCGGTTTTGCAGTTGACGAGGTCAGAAAAATGTTTGCGGCTAACACCCAGAGCTTTAGCCGCATCAGTAATTGTTATACCCGTGGGTTCTAGACACAAAGTTCTAATGATTTCACCAGGGTGGGAAGGGTTTTTCATCGGCATCTGCGTACTCCTCAGTGGTAATCGACTAGATCATTATCCGTT
>VXTA01000051.1 GCA_009837685.1 Chloroflexota bacterium
TCATCGCCGGCCCAGCCTTAATGTATATCGAGTAGACGTCTGGAGGCTCCTCGCGGTCGACCTTGATGTTGACGTATAGCTCGTTCAGCAACGCGGCGATCTCCTCGTTTTCGAACGACTCCCGCTCCATGACGTGGCACCAGTGACACGCAGAGTATCCGACACTAAGGAAAATTGGCTTGTCGAGCTCTTTGGCTAGTGTGAGTGCTTCATCGCCCCATGGATACCAATCGACGTGATTGTCCTTGTGTTGGAGCAGATATGGGGATGTTTCTTGCGCTAATCGATTCGCCACATCAATCCTTTCAAGCTCCTACTAGTTCGATGGTATCGACCGTTCCAGAATCGATGTCTAGTCTGCGAATTCGGTGGTTATTCGTATCTGCGACGTATACAACGCCGTCGCGATACGAGATTCCGGCTGGTTCATCGAAGCTCGCGTTGAGAGCATTTCCATCGGTAATGCCCTGATTCCCGTCACCTGCAACCGTAGTTATGCGAAGCGTGTTCAACTCCATACGCTTGATCTTGTGGTTATATGAATCGGCGATGTATATCGCGCCGGGTGCCCATGTCACGCCCTGTGGATGCTGCAACACCGCGTCTTTTCCGATGCCGTCGTGGTCGCCGAACGCGAATAGCCCAGTACCAGTCAGCGTGACAACCCGTCCACCCGCGCCGATCTTGGCAACCCGTATAGCGCTGGTCTCTGAATCAGCAAAAAAGAGGTTGTTGCCGTCGAGCGCTAAACCATACGGTTGGGCAAGCAACGCTTCCAAACGTTCGCCATCCACGATGTTTTCGGCGCCTGTACCGGCGAACGGCTCAATCATTCCAGCACCAACATCCATCTGCCAAAGCTGATGTGCGCCAGCCATCGCGATGTACAGCACTCCGTCGGCGTATTCGAGGTCGTACGGAGAATTAAGCGGAAACGCGATCGCCTCGCCGCCGGCGTGGCGGATGAGCGATTGCTCTCCCGTGCCCGCGATTACTGACACCTTCCGTGATGCCATGTCCACGCGCTGGATTGTGTGATTCCCAGCATCAGCCACGTAAAGCACTTCGCCATCGAGAGCCATGCCTTGGGGGTTGTCGAAAAGAGGCGCATCGAAACTCCAGTCGCTTCCGATAGGGTTCAACACACTGGTCGATGGCTTGTACGACTCAAACGCTAACGGGCTTTCACCGTTGCCGATGATGTCGCTGACTCCGCCGTCTTTAGATGCGACGATGACGCGATGATGATTGGAATCTGCGATGTAAAGCTTGTCGTCACCTGCGGCGAGTATCTTGCCGGGAAACGATAGTGCGCCATGGCTTTCCGCTTCAGATCCATACTCGAACGGTACAGCTTCGCGCTTCAACACGCCCGCACTATCAAATTCGTCGATCATCGCGGTGAGCACGCGGTCCATTGCATCTAGCTGGAATTCTCCCTCATGCCTGCCGATAACTTTGCCTTCCGGATCGATAAACATGAGCGTGGGCCACGCCCGCGCGGCGAATGCTGACATAACACGCAATTGGACATCGTTCACAACTGGGTGATTGACGTTGTAGCGGCTCACCGCGGCGCGGACGTTCTCGGTTGCTCGTTCGGTATCGAACTTCGCAGAGTGGACTCCGATCACGAACAGTTCGTTCGCGTACTTCATCTCCAGCTTCCGCAACTGCGGAAGTATATGCATGCAGTTAATTCAACAGTAGGTCCAGAAATCGAGAATAACGATCTTGCCGCGCAAATCCGACAACTTGACCGGTTTGCTCGAATTGACCCATTCCAGACCATCGGGGAACTCTGGGGCGCGCACCTTCCCGGCGTAAGAGGGTGCAGTGGGTTGCGATGCGGCCATGAATTGTGCTCCAATGCGGCTAATGGTTCGAGGGATATAGCGCAATTGTCGCACGAGCCGCGTTTATGTTTCGCATAATTGACCTATGCGTGATTCGACAAATCCCGACGAAGCGAACGAGCGAGACGGATCTGAAGGTCCGTCAGCCACTCCTCCGCACGAAGATGATCTGCGCTCGATCATGTTTGGACGCCCGATCCAACGCTCAGAACCAATCGAAACTGGCGAGTATTCTGCGGAATCGAAATCCGACGCCGAACCCGCGTGGTCAGACACGGCATCTGAGACCAACGCTACCGACGATCCGCCTTGGCAAGGGCGACCTTCTCAAGTTGAAGAACCGACTGCCGATCGCGAGTACCAACGGCCTACCTTTTTCGCTGAAACCGAACAAGCAGACGACGAGCGTCATCCACGCGCATTGTCGCGCTTTGGTCCGCCAGCTGGTTTTGGACGTCGGTTGATTGCTTATCTAATAGACAATCTGGTCACGATCGTCGTACTGAGCCTGCTATTCCCGCTGTTGCTCGGACGTCCATACATCGACGTTGATGCGATAACTGCCGAAATTGATGCAGCTGGTGATCAGTTAGCGGTCTTGCCCACCGCTACTCCGGTACTCGGTTCAGATAGCCAGATTTCGGAATCCGGCGGCACAAGCGCAGCGCCTGCGGAAACACAGTCGATTTCCGAAATATTCGCAGGTTTGTTGCTCGCGTTCACTGTGACTACGATCTACAACACAGTCCTTGTTGGCACTTGGGGAACTACGATCGGCAAACGCGCACTTAATGTGTACGTCCTTGACAGCAACGGCAACATCCCTGGGATCCGGTTGGCATTCGCCAGATCGCTCGCCACGGTTGTATCGACGCTGATCTTCTACATCGGCTACCTCTTCATCTTGAGAGAAGACCACCGGGCGCTACACGATCATCTAGTCGGGACTTACGCAATCACCTTGTCAACCGAGGAAGGTCCCGCTACTCGGGGTGAAGAGTTGGTGGATTGAACCTAAAACAACCAATCACGTCGCAGATCTGGAGTGAATTGACATGTCGGACAAATTGAAAGTATTGATCACTGGTGCCAGCGGGTACATAGCGTCGCAGATGCTCAAGAAGTATCGGGATCGTTACGATCTGACGCTGATCGATGCGATCGACACTGACCGCGACGGCAATCCAGTTGACGGTGTGCAAATCGTCGACCTGATTGACCCTGATCGCTCCGCTTACGAAAAGCACTTTGCCGGGCAGGATGCGGTCATCCATCTCGCTTACAAGCGGTCGAGTCCGGGAGGGGTTTACGGCAGCGATGTCCCCCACATTGATCGTTTTGCCGCCGAGCACGAAAACGTTCAGATGGCCAACAACGTCTATCGCTGCGCCTACGACGCGGGCGTGAAGCGTGTTGTGGTCGCGAGTTCCAACCATGCCGCCGATTGGTACGAACATGCACTGATTCACAATCGCAAAAAAGAGATGGTTTTTGAAGACGAAGTACCGCTCTCAGACAATTTCTACGGTTGGGCGAAGGCGGCATACGAGCTTCTCGCGTATCCATATGCGTGCGGCGCGTTTGGCCGAAAGCTAGAGGTCGTGCAAGTACGCATCGGCAATCCGCGAGAGACCGATGCCGACGAGTTGCTTGCCCACTCCGACGAGTTGCATGGTGGCACGGGCCAATCTACATATAAGCGTGGGTTGGGAGCTCATTTCAGCGAACGCGACCTCAGACAACTCTTCATCAAGGCGATCGAAACTCCCGATATCGAGAATGAGCATGGGGTACCTTGGCTGGTTGTCTACGGCATCAGCGCCAACACCCGCGCCTTCTGGTCGCTGGAGAATGCTCGTCGCGTGCTTGGCTACGATCCGCAGGACGATTCCGAATTGAAGTTCACGGATCGGATCATCCAGCATTTGACCGTGGATGACCCTGCGGGACCGGGCAAAGTCGGCGATTAGAAGAGTTCGGCGGGAAGGGCTGATGTTGGTGCGAACGCGGCACCTATCGGGTAAAGAGGCTATAAACCCTTGGTGCGGGCGCAATCTGAGTTTTTACACCGACGCCCTTGCCCGCCGTTCCATTGGTGGCTCACTTATTGCCGAACGTGAGCACACGATATGGCTTGCTAGAGCAGTGCCGGAACACGCGATTTTTCGCTCGGTCGATCGACCAGCCAGTCAGGTGCACCGAATAGATCATCGATGACGCCCCCTGCCGGTTCAGTGACAACTGGGACAGATGACGTGGCACCGACTAGATTGAAGCTCTGTTCTGCGTCTGTTTGAGTCGCTGATTCGGCATCAATCTTCTCTGCCCTTGGGCGCATCCCGGCAAGGATGCTGATCCGGAGTCGGTTTGCTTTGCGTGAATCGCCATTCGGGATAAAGGATGTCGACAACACTGCCTTTTGAGGCAACTCTTTCTGCACAACTGCAATCGCCGAATTAAGAACTTTAATCGACATATCGCGTGGGCCAGCGACGATCACGCTAATGAAATCTGCGTCACTCAGCTCCAGCCCTGAAGTAATCGGGGTCTTGATGGCGTCGCGCGCAACCTTCCGATATTCGGAAACGTCCTCGCTAGCCGCGTACGAAATCAATGTCTCACCACCACATTTGATGGCATCCAATAACTCTGGTGCCGAGTTCAGTGTCCCAGACGATTCGGCGTTCGACGCTGAGAGCACGTTCATCACTACTCGCGCCTTCGCGGCTGAGAGTTCAGAGGCCAAGTCACCGGCGATCGACGCACTGGATAATGCATTATCACCGTCGATCAGTGCAAGCGAACAACCAGTGTTTCGGACACGTTGCAAAGCTACTCCGGCGGTGTTCGAACGCGTGCGGCCCTCAAACGCGAAAGGCATGGTCACAATTGCCAGGACTGTCGCCCCAGTCGACATCGCTGTTCGAAGCACGGCGGGCAATATCTCCACTGTGGTCGCACCACCCAGCCCAGCCAATACGAATACGATCGGTGCTTTGCCGATCAATGTCTTCAGTCGGAACAGGTCGTTTTTGTCGGCATATTCGTCGTCCTCGATTCCTTCGGTCTCGCGAGTGAACATCGGGTAGCCGATCGAAATCCGTCGGCCGACATTGACTGTGCGCAGATCGTCCATCTCGCGATCCACGGCAATAACATCATCAGGATTGCCCAAGACTTTCGACAGTTCGGACGCAGTTCTGGCTCCTGCGCCGCCGATCCCAACAATCACGAAATCTTTGGATGCGGTGGCATTTCGTCCATCTCGTATGATCGTCATGTTGCTCTCCAAGTAATGGGCATCGGAGGAATGCCCGTTAAAACTTTTGTTCGATTATCATCATAGCACACTGATTCTAGTAAAATGCAATAGCGAACGAGATATTTTTCGAATATATGTCTGAGGTGAACGGATTGGAACTTAAAGACAAACTCAAGACCACGGTCGGCGATGCGGGTTTTA
>VXTA01000037.1:0-3594 GCA_009837685.1 Chloroflexota bacterium
TGTCAGGGCCAGTGCGAAATATCCGAAACGAAGACAAATTCTCCGGATCTTCCAAACTTAAAGCCGTACAGACGCTCTCAGTTTCATCCGCCGAGAGTTCGTCGAATTGAAGGCCGAAATGAGGAATTCTCATTGATTCTGCTACCGTAAAGTAACTGGAATGCCTGCAAAAATCGGCTGGTGTGGGTTGGGACATACCAAGCGCACATTCCACCGCTAGGAGGAGTTGGCTTTTACCCGATTCATTGGCACCAACTACGGCGGTGAATTCGCGATCCACAGGTAGTCGGACGTATGGGTAAAACGTGCCGTCTTCCATTTGATCCCAAGGATCGGGTTTAGCGTTGTAATGCCGTTTCCGCAGGTAGTCGTAATTGAATGTCCGATAGAATCTGACGTACGCGTTTCGAAGAATCATTGGTCTAACGCCTTTCGCTCTGTTGGGATCGATTCGAAAGCCTGAATCTGGTGGGGAAAGCGGGATTCGAACCCGCACGGCCGCAGCCACATGCTCCTAAGGCATACGCGCCTACCATCCCGCCACTCCCCCGCTACTTCAATGGTAGTTGCCACTCCCCACCCCTCTGGACTCCGGTTTTCGCCGGAGTGACGTGTGTGGTGCGCTGGAGTGACGGGAGTTGGCGAGGATTACGGGGCGTTGACAAGTTCATGGGGCTGAATGCTTTCGATCTGCTCCGCCTCGGCGCTTCGGGCGTGGTAAAGGTCCCAACGCAGTTGCAGATTGATCCAAAATTCGGGAGATGTCCCGAAGAATCGGGCTAGCCGGAGCGCGGTGCTGGGAGTGACTCCGCGCCTGCCGCGGACAACCTCGTTGACGCGCTGAAAGGGCACCTGTATGGCAGTTGCCAAGTGGCGCTGCGTCATGTCGAGAGGAAGCAGAAACTCTTGCAAAAGCATCTCACCCGGATGTGTGGGCTCACGGTCAGAGGGAATACGAACCATGCTTAGTCTCCTGTTCATTCAGTGGTAGTCGGTAATCTCTACTTCGTCTGGACCTGCATCTGTCCAAACGAAACAGATGCGATATTGGTCGTTAACTCGAATGCTGTGTTGCCGTCTTCGATTCCCGCTCAATCGTTCGAAGCGATTGCCGGCTGGAACGCGGAGATCGCCGATGGTTGCGGCGGAATCTAACTGGTCCAATTTTCTCCTGGCGACGCTCCAAATCGCTTGAGGACAGGCCCGTCTGGCGTTTCGAGTGTCCCTGCCGTTAAAGACATCTTCGGTGCCTGCATCATCGAACGATACGATCATGATGACATGATAGCACGGCGATCATGCTATCAATATTCCTATCAGGATGCCGGGGACGAATGGTGGTGAGGCGGGATCCGAACCCGCACGGCCGCAGCCACATGCTCCCAAGACATGCGCGCCCACCATCTCGCCACTCACCCGATACATCAATGGTACTTCCACCCCGCTGGGTTCCGGCTTTCGCCGGAATGGCTGCAGTAGCACGTCTACTCGCAAATGCTCGCCATCTGCCACGCATCCAGCGGCTTCAACACCGCATCAACGATGCTTCCCACGAAGAACGTTCGGTAAAACTCAAGCGATTTCAATACCAACCGGGCAATGGTCTGAGCCCATCACATCAGCCAGAATAAAAGCGTCGGTGAGGTTGGAGGCGAAGTCGGTGTCGGTGAAGAAGTAGTCGATGCGCCAGCCTACGTTTCGATCCCGGGCGCGGGTCATTACGTTCCACCATGTGTAGTTTTCCGGCTCTTGGTTGAACTGCCGGAAGGTGTCCACATAGCCGTGCTCGAAGAAAGTGTCCATCCAGGCACATTCCTCCGGCAGGAAACCGGAAATTTTCCGGTTCTCCTTGGGGCGCGCCAGGTCGATTTCCTTGTGGGCGGTGTTGACATCGCCGCAGACCACTACGTTGCGGCCTTGTTGACGCAGGTTGTCGACATATTCCAGAAAGGCGTCGTAGAACTCCATCTTGTACTGGAGGCGTTCGGCGGAACGCTTGCCGTTGGGGAAATAGATGCCGAGGAACACAAAATCGTCGAAGTCAGCAACGATGGTGCGCCCCTCACTGTCGAAGCGCTCGACGCCAAGGCCAAAGGTAACGCTGCGGGGAGCGTTGCCTTCGCGGGTGTATAGGCCGACGCCGCTGTAGCCCTTGCGTTCCGGGGTGGTGAACCAAGATGAGTAGCCCTCGACCTGTTTCAGGGCTTTGGGGAGCTGGACCTCGTGGGCCTTGGTCTCCTGAACGCAGAGCACATCGGGCTGTTCAGACTCGAACCAATCGAGGAAACCCTTCTTGTGAACTGCCCTGATGCCGTTGACGTTCCATGAAATAAGACGCATCTCTTACCAACTCCGCAAGTGCATATCAGACCGTCACAATTGTAACGTCAACCTATGATAGGTCGATCACCGATCATCCTGGGCGGGCCATCAGCCCAACGCAAGGAAAACGGTCAGTGCCTATCGCAACCGCCAGCAATAGGACGGCAATGCGGCGGATAAGTAGCCCCGCACCATGGCTGGCCTCCGGCGGTGTTCAGGTGGTGAAAATCGGACGGGGTTAGAAAGGTAGCGGCCCTCAGCAAGCGGCCGCGCCGTCCGCGGCTTTGGTGTATGACAGACACTTGTCGTCCTCAAAGGCCAGAGACCACTGAGGCTCCGCCGCGAGACCTCACGCCAGGCGGTAGCATCGTCACTCGACGCACTCTTCCCGCAGGAACCTTCTCCCCAGCCGTTTGAAAATCTCTCGCCAACGGCGCTCCATGTCCTCCAGATAGAGATAGGGGCACCAGGCGAGGTTCAAATAGATGCCGATGGCAGCCAGCCGAAAGTCTTCTGTGCCCAGTCCGGGAGAGCTGTAACCCTCTTTCGAGAGTCGATTCGTGACATTCGCGGCGACTATGGTGCCGAGTCCCAGGCGTGCATGTGAGGGATCGACGATGAGCCAGCCGAGTATTCCCCGATCGTTTCCGCCGTCCCAACCACCTCGCAGCGCTACACACGAAGCAACGAGGTGCCCCGACGCGGAGTGTTCAACGACATAGAACCCTTCGGCGATAGCCTGTGCATGAGTATGCTCCAGGTAGTCACCCGAGAATCCCAGGTTGAAGAGGTCCTTGTATGCGCGCTCATCGCTGGGCCGGTACTGGCGCAACTCATAGCCCACCGGGACATCGGTTATGCCGACGAGGCTGGTTAGTGGTCGCACCATGCGGAGTTGGTGTTTATGCTCGTCTTCGACATGCGTATGGGCAGGACGGCCGGGAAGGGAACGTAGGGGAATCTCCGCTGCAAGGGTAAAGCGCGAATCGTGCATCGTCGAGTTTGAACCTGGACGGATGATGATTGACCCCGGAGTAGCCAGTCGACTCCCGAGCAAACTTCATGAGCGTAGTGCCAGTTGCTACTACAGAATGAACCTCAGCCTGACGGTTCTTGATTCTGTCAAGATTTGGTGGGGGAGGCGGGATTCGAACCCGCACGGCCGCAGCCACATGCTCCTAAGGCATGCGCGTCTACCATTCCGCCACTCCCCCGATGCTTCAATGGTACTTGCCTCCTCCGCCCCTCTGGATGGACGTTCCGTCCGCTGAA
>VXTA01000037.1:3604-5291 GCA_009837685.1 Chloroflexota bacterium
ATGACGGAGTGTGCGCCCGGGCATCCCCTGCGTTCGCTTCGCTCCGCGTCCCCTTACGCTTTGCGAAGGGGACGGGTTCCGCCTTGCGGCGGTCCTCCCCCTGCCCCCTTCGCTGAGCGAAAGGGGCGATTGGGTGGACGTCTACTTGTAGATGTTTGCCATCTGCCAGGCGTCTAGCGATTTCAGGATGGCGTCGGAGCCTTGGGCGCGGAGGGATACGCCAACGCTGTCGTCTCTGCCGGGGTAGACGCGGGCGGCGATGCATAGTCGGTTGTTGGCGAAGATTTCGACGATGCTGCGGTCGATGAAGATGCGGAGTTGCAGGTTCTCGCCGTCTTCGAGGACGACGGGGCCGGTTTCGGGTGCGCGTGAGAGTGCGCCGGGGAGCGTGGATGAGTAGGATGTCTCCAAGGTTAAGAGGCTCTGCATCGCCGGAACTGGTCTCGGCGAGCCGAATGGCGGGACTGCGGGTAGCCCGCTCGCCAATAGCGCTCCTTCTTTGGGCAGGTCGCGATGGATGCGGAAGCCTCGGTCTTTGAAGAAGGCGATGCGGGTGAACTCCTCGCGGTTGGGCGACCTCAGGACGTTCATCTCTACCATCGGGGATTCCTGCGCGTCGATCTCCAACGCCAACTCCATGGCGTTGCCTTGGATGTTGTCGAGAACCACTTCTTGGTTTGCGGGTAGTACCGTCTCGCCGATGTGCTGGTGATCGCCTCGGAGCGATTCGATGTCGCCGGCGGGTTCGATGTTTAACTCGTCCTCTAGTTCTCCGAGCGTCAAGCGGCGTGGCAGCGACATGATCTGGTTCCAACCCTCGGTCTCGTAGCCTGGGTTCATGTTGTGGATGATGATGACGCCGCCTTCGCCGTCGGGCGTCGCCGACGGTGCGTGGACACCTGACGGGGTCGATGGTCCGAAGTTGAAGAGTCCGGCAGAGGTCACGACGAACTTGTCGCGCTCCATGTCGTAGTCGCCGAGGAGGTATTGTCCGCCGCTCATGTGGCTGAAGAACGGCAGTATCCACCTATCCCCTATCGGCCAGAAGTATGGGCACGCGCCGTCGTCGCCTACCAGCGTGTAGCGATCATCTTCGGCGAACGGATGCAGGTATTCCCACGTCGCGAGGTCTTTTGATCGGAAGAGGAAATCGACTGCGACCCGTTTACCTCCTGGGCCGTCCGGCAACATGCCGCAGGAGAGCGAGTAGTAGTAGTCGCCCTTCTTCCAGATGCACGGGTCGAAGACCGTGTATTCCTGCGGCGTGCCGTCCTGCGGGAGCGTCGGTATGACGGCCTTGCCCGTCACCTTCTCCCAGTTGAGTAGGAGCGGGTCGCTCGATACGGCCGCCATGTTCCCGACCTGCGTCCCGTGATACATCGCGATCACGCAGTCGCCGTCGACCAGCGTAGAGCCGGAGAAGCAGCTCTCCTCCGGGTCGGGATAGATCGCGTATGGCAAGTCTCGCCAGTGGATCAGGTCATCACTGATGGCGTGGCCCCAGTGCACGCGGGGGTCTTCGGGCGGATAGCCCTGATAGAAGAGGTGCCACCTGCCTTGCCAGAAGCAGAGTCCGTTCGGGTCGTTCAGATTGTTCTCGGGATTGACGTAGTGGTAGAACGGTCGATGCGGGTCGTCTGCCTTCGCTTCCCGCGAGGCGATCATGCGCTGGAGCAAGGGGTTTTCT
>VXTA01000220.1:0-3436 GCA_009837685.1 Chloroflexota bacterium
GTGGCTGTAATCAGCGATCCAATAAAAGCGCCGATGAGGAGAGTCGCCTCACCCGAGACCCGGCGGAGTGTAAATCTGGCTATATTCAGCTTGAGTTTCCTTGGGTCCTTGAGGGGATCACTGGAGGCGTAAGACGGTCGTCAACATCTTAGTGCTGTGCGGATTATTGCGGATTCGGCTCTGGAGTCGAATGAGGCGCAACACATCATTCTAACCTTCAGACGATCAGGCTCCGTTCACAGGCACAGCTACACATCCTACGAAGAAAGGGGTGAGGACGGTTTTCATGACAGTTGTCATTAAGGCGCGTAATCGACTACCTTTTCGCGCTAGCACGCCAGAGAAGAAGTGGATTCTCCCGTGCCGTCGCCCGTATCGATGGCCCAACTTGACCAATGCATTGGATTAGATGCCAAACGTTATAATCCAAATTAAGGATCTTCCTTCCGCTGGCGCTAGTGATCAGGAGGAATGAAGTGAGATTTTCACATCGGATTCGGTCGAGCCTGGCGTTGGTTATCGGCAGTCTGGCTATCATCGCCCTTTTAGGCACTGCTTGCAACTCTGAGCCATCTATCGTTGACCAGACCGCTTCAACGGTAACCGTTATTCAACCCGCGGACGTTGTCGCCCCCAATCCTTGGATTCCGGATGTAGTTGAGGCGACCACTCCTTCGATCGTGCAAGTTTCCGTGCGACGCGCCGATGGGGTGGGTAGCGGCACCGGCATCATTTTCGACGCTGATGGTTCTATCGTGACCAATTGGCACATCGTTGCAGGTGCGAACGAGATCAGCGTGATCCTACATTCGGGCGAGACTCTTCCTGCTGTGTTGATGCGGGAAGACAGCGCCTTGGATATCGCGGTTTTGGCTGTTGATGCTCAGGACTTGGTGCCTGCGAAGTTCGGCGACTCAGATGCGTTGCGAGTAGGCGAGGATGTTGTATCTATTGGCCACGCTTTCGGATTGAGCGGAGGGCCGAGCGTCAGCCGCGGCGTCGTCAGTGCATTGGATCGCACAGTCGCGGACGGATCAGGTACGGTATTTGAGGGTCTGATTCAGACCGACGCGGCGATCAATGTCGGGAGCAGCGGTGGCGCGCTCGTGAACTCTAAGGGTGAAGTTGTTGGGATCAACATTGGTACGATCGACGTCGGACAAGGCGCTAATTTCGCGATCGACATAAACACGGTCGTTGAGGGGACCAACCGGTTGGTGGCTTTGGGTGAGCGTGAACAACCCGGATACTTGGGCTTGGGAGGTGTCGATGTTACGCCGTACGTGGCGTTTCAGCGGGCACTGCCTGTGAGCGAAGGGTTCGGTGTGAGGTATGTTGATCCTGAATCGCCTGCAGCGGCGGGTTTCATGATTGACGACATCATCGTCAAAATCGACGACACACCGATTCGCGGCAAGACGGATTTCACTGAGTTTCTTCGTACCCATCCGGACGGCACCGACGTCATAGTCAGGACCATACGCGGTGCGGGTGATAGCGCGGTGATTATGGAAATTCCGGTGACGCTCGGTTCACCCGGGGCGTAACACTCCGTACAATTGCCGCGTAGCGGTTGTGCGTAAACCCTAACCAACATCGGGAGTGTTGATGATGACTGGATCAGAGCGTGAATTGAGCGGTAAAGTGGCTATTGTTACCGGCGCAGGGCGTTTGCGCGGTATCGGTAGAGCCACAGCCAACGTCTTAGCGAGGATGGGTGCGGATGTCGTTGTAACTGGGACTGGGCGCGATCCTGCGACGTTTCCACCCGATGAGAAAGAAGCTGGGTGGCGGGATATTGACTCAACGGCTGACGAGGTTAGAGCGTTTGGGGCCAAAGCCTTGCCGGTCGTCATGGATGTGACGAGCGCGGACGATGTGCAAGCGCTGATTGATCAAACCGTCGATGAGTTGGGGCGGGTGGATATCTTGATCAATAACGCTGCTGCGCCTTATGGAGAGGACCGGGTTCCGGTGGTGGAAGTCGAAGAGCATGTGTTTAAGACCGTGTTGGATGTCAAGGTTGTGGGGACGTATCTGTGTTCGAAGGCCGGGGCGATCCAGATGATCAAGCAGGGTGATGGCGGTAGGATCGTGAACATCTCGTCGACAGCGGGCAAGCGCGGCAATGCGCGGATGGCTGCTTACAACGCGGCGAACTTCGCGGTCGACGGTTTCACTCAAGCGTTGTCGAAAGAGTTGGCTGAGCACGAGATTACCGCCAACTGTGTGTGTCCCGGCATGACGGAGACGGCTCGTCTCGACCCGATCGGGCGGGGTGACGAGTGGTGGACGCGAGCGGCTCAGGTGCCGTTGGGTCGACCTGCTGAGGACATTGAGGTTGGGGAGTTGATTGGCTTCCTTTGCAGCCCACGGGCGGCGTATATAACGGGTCAGGCGATCAACATCAATGGCGGCTCGGTAACTGAACGATAGAGGCGTTTTCAGCGTCCTGAATATCGAGGTCGTCTCAACTCTGGTGAGACGACCTCAATTGATTCTTGGTGACGGCCTAGTTATTCCACAAAGCCGCGGAGTTGGCGACTGCGGGTTGGATGTCGGAGCTTCCGTAGCGCCTTGGCTTCGATTTGGCGGACGCGCTCACGGGTAACGCCGAAGTAGCGGCCGACTTCCTCTAGCGTCTTGGATTGGCCGTCCTTCATACCGAAGCGATGCTCAATGACCTGCTTCTCGCGTACATCCAGAGTTTCGAGAATCTCCATGACGCTTTCTTTCATCAGATTGGTTGATGCCTTCTCTATCGGGCCATCGGTATTGGTCTCCGGGATGAAGTCGCCGAGGGTCGAGTCTTCTTCGTCTCCGATCGGGGTTTCGAGGGAGACTGGTTGGAGAGAGATCTTCAAGGTATCTCGGACCTTTTGCGGTGTCGTCTCCATGTGGACGGCGATCTCTTCAGGGGTTGGCTCTCGGCCGTATTCCTGTACTAGCCGCCTGCTGATTCGGAGCAGCTTGTTGATGGTTTCGACCATATGGACGGGTATGCGGATAGTGCGTGCCTGGTCGGCGATAGAGCGGGTAATCGCCTGACGGATCCACCATGTTGCATAGGTTGAGAATTTGTAACCGCGTCGGTAGTCGAATTTCTCAACCGCCCTTATCAGCCCGATGTTGCCTTCTTGGACGAGGTCCAAGAGGTTCATGCCGCGCCCCATGTATTTCTTGGCCACTGATACAACAAGCCTGAGGTTCGCCTTGGTGATGTGGATGTCTGACGCGGTGCCGCGATTGCGGATCGTGGTCAAGTGCGCGTCAAGCAGCGGTCCGTAGTAGAAGAGCCTTTGAATCGCCTCGTTGTCGAGGGACTGTGCTAACTCGAACAATTGCGGATTGGATTCGATGGCGTCGGGCGTCTCGTTGGCGATCAGCAGAGTGAGTAGTGAGAGGTTTCGGATGTTTGTTTTTGATTCTTCGTTAT
>VXTA01000220.1:3446-5283 GCA_009837685.1 Chloroflexota bacterium
CCGAGATGATTCGCAAGGTACTCGATCTTCTCCTCGGAGTATGGTTGGTCGAGACAATCGCGGATTTGCGGATCCATCAGCATGTCGGAGAGGTGAGTGGTCGCCGCGTCGTCAGGTATGGCGAGCAGCTTCTCCGCGAGTTTTTCGGAACACAGCAATCCGTTTCGCATCGCAGTGACGCGAGCTTCGTGTGACGTCTCCTGCCAAACATCGAAGATCTTGTCATTGTCGAGTCGCAGTTCAGTATGACCGAAGTTCGGAGCGAGTTCTTTGACGATTTCAAGAGCCTCGTTGCGCGAACCGCCCAGTTCTCTGCGGATCGGCGTTGCAGAGGTTATCCGGTATGGGCTAGCGACGATTTCGAGCAGGCGTGGTTGAGTCAGAACATCTGAGATTGATGCTCCATCGCTTCGCTCGTGTATGTGCTCAAGGATCGCGGCCGTAGCGTTGTCGCAGGTGAGCGCGTCTTTGATCGCCGCGGCGACACCGCTTTCGGGCAGATTCTCCAGTGCTTGTCGCGCCTCGGGTTTTGCCACCTTGGAGAAGATCTCTTCGGGGAGCCGGGTCAGGTCTCTGATGTTCTCGACTGCTTCCTCTTGCGAGCAGTTGAAGATATCGGAAACGTATTTGACATCCCTGATGCGGTATGGATTTTCAAGGGCTTTGCTGATGATTGCAAAGATTTCGCGCATCCGCTCGTTGCAGATGCCAGAGTATATGACCATTGCTTTGGCGGCGGACTGCATCTTTTAGAGTCGGAGCATCGCCTGGATGGTTATCTCGGTGGCCGAAGGTTTGGTGTCGTGCTTTTCGAGGAAGTCTGTTTCGATCTCGGCGACGATGCGGCGCAACTCGAGGTTTCGGGCTAACTCACGCTCCTCTTGGGCTGTGAGTAGTTCGACGCGCCCGATTTCGCGCAGATACATCCGGACGGGATCGTCGGTCAGATCAGTGTCGGCGGCGATATTTTCGAGGTTTATAACCTCGGCGCGTTGTTTAGCTCCAGTGGCCGATCCATCCCAGCTGTCGAGATCCGACATGGTGCCAGCGGGACCGGTCGTTGAGAGGAGCATGTTGGCGCGCTGGTTCTCGCCTTCGATGGGGTCTGCTTCGACTTCGTCGTCGCCTCCCAACATCCCAAACGTCAGGGTTTCGCTGTCGTCATCATCATCGTCTTCTAAGTCGTCGTCTTCCTCTACGGAAGTGACGGTTTCGTCCTCATCAACTTCGTCATCGTCATCATCGTCGATGGATGCGCCGTTGGTAGTTGAGATTCGGGTGGCGCTTGGCAGGCCTCCGGAAATGCTGGGATCGGCGTCGAGTTCATCCTCGACACTCGTTTCGGGGGTATCGGTCTCAGTTACGTGTTCTGGCTGGTCGCTCTCGTTAAACAATTTGAGCGTCTCCTAATGGGTTGGCGCCGCGTGTTGCGGATTCGCCAGTTCTCTGATCTCTCGGTTGGTTTGAACCGCGGTGATCATGTCCTCTTCACGGAACATGTTTCCGTTTTCTTTGGCCAGTTGCACCTCTCTCTTTTTTGTTCGTGTCAGATACTCTCTGCGGGTTCGTTTTGCACATGTTTCGGCGATTTGTATTATCGCCGCCTGGTCCTCGATTGTTTCGTCGGTTGGTGACAGGGGAACTTCCTTCAAACGATTGACGAGCGAGAGAGCTTCGATGTCACTCTCGATTCTTCCGACGCATCCTTCTAGGTTTCCGGCGATTCGAAGTTCTTGGAATATCCGCCTCCTGACCGGATCGGTGAAGTGGTATGGCTCCACACTAGCGGCGTGGTCGATAGCGTAGTCGTATTGCAACATGCAGGCGAGGAGATCGG
>VXTA01000233.1:0-769 GCA_009837685.1 Chloroflexota bacterium
CGTACCTGGCGGCGGCTGCCGCCACCCTTCGGCAACAGGCACGCCGTCTACGTGCGGATCAACTGCAGGACCAAGCGGGGCGTGCTGGAGCGCGTCTGGCGCAAACTCCAGGGCCACCAAGGGGCGGCGCGCCATCCGGAGGAGCTGTCCTTGGACAGCACGATCGTCAAGCTGCACGCGGCCGGGAGCGGCGCTCCCTGGAGAAGGCGGGACAACCGTTCGGCCGACTGCGGTCGACCAAACTGATCCCGCTGGCCGCGAACAAGCGCCCACTCCTCATGCGGGGGCCTTGCCCCGGCGAAGCGGTCGACGCGCCCTCGGGCCGCACGCTGTTGGACCGCTCCGATCCGGTGCAGGGGACACCGCCCTGGTGATCGATCTCGCCTACGAGAGCGCGGGAGGGGAGATACCCGCCGATCGTGCCACCGCCGCGCCACCACGCGCAGCCGTGGGCGTACAACCGCGTGCTATACACCGCCGCAACGAGGTGGAGCGCTTCTTCCACCGGCTCGAACGGTTCCGCACCGATGCATCGCCACTCGCTACAGGTAGCTGGACGCCCTCCTCCTCACCCTCATCCACCAAGCAGTCACCACGATGCCCTCTAGCCAACGTGAACATGTCCCATATGTATCGATCGAGGAGGCGCGCGTGACACGCAGCCGATCGACCACAAGCCCCGAAGGACTTGTTACGACTTCACAGGTGCAGAGGGAATGTCAACTTGAAGGTTTCTGCCCTTAGGACATTTGCTGGAACAGTGTCCGAG
>VXTA01000233.1:779-5270 GCA_009837685.1 Chloroflexota bacterium
AATGAAAGCTGCAGGTTGCAAATGAAGCAACAGTCGTTCTCGCAGGGCGAGGGACGGCGCTCACGAAGCCACTCGTGGCTCGGATTGCCTTGCATCCCAACTCCCGCCTGTTTCGCCAGCTTCGGGACGGAGGCTTACCATTAAGCCTGCGATTGAGCCTAGGCCTACGCCTCAATGGCCGGGCTATCCAGACGGTCTGGTAATGATTCGTGAAAAGGCCAATCCCTTGACTTAGTTGAGGTGCACGCAAATCGACAATGATTAAAGACTACGGCAATGGCCAGCCACTATCGTGTGGTTCAATCGACGTTGCTACCTCACATGGCGCATTCTACGGCCATTGGCTGTCCCTGTGTTGGTCACTCGCTGAGATAGCGGATTTGCACGAAGTGTTTGAACTCAGGGACCAGATCGACAAATCTGTCGAAGTCTTTGTCCGCGGTCCACAGTTCGACGGGAGTCCCTCGTTCGTGAGACCAGGATGCCGCAATGATCAAGTGGATGGCATCCCAGACACGGAAGCCATTCCCATGGTTCCGGGTCGCCAGAGTGATGAGCGCCAGAGCATGCTCGGCGGCGCGAGTGGGCGAGGAGCGGAGAGTCAATCTCCCACTAGCGAGCAAGTCCATTACTTTAACCTGAGAGCGGTCCACCCAGTCTTGGTCAAACTCCGAGCAGTCGGGATGGTTGTTCCGCCACATTGTGGCGAGGGTGTTGTGGAACTCGATGATCGTCAGGCTGGAGATTCCAACTGGTGGGCGCGAACTTGAACAAAGGGCTGCCACTGGACTCCCCGTGTTCAGTGCGCGCGTTGAGGGACTCTGTACGTCACATTCAACCATCCGCACTAGCGCGCTAGTGTCGAGGTAAGCCGCAACTTCGTCAGTGGTCATGGAGCGCGGTTCTCCTTGAAAAACTCGTCTAGATTGTCGAGTGATTCGATCGACTCCTTCGTCATGCCAATTCGGGCTCGGGCGAAGGCAATCCAATCGGTTCGCGCGTGGTCACCTTCGTTTGCGGCACGGATCTCCTCCATTATCTCCCGGTTCGTTTCGGTGGCATCAACCTTACGCAACGCACGATCGACGATTCCCAGCGATTCAACGCTCTCGACGTCCTGATCATTGATGAAGCCGCTAACGAGTACGACACGAACTGATGGTCGAAGCTGTTTTACCTCCGAGAGCAACTGAAGGCCGTATCTTGAGTCTGGCATATGGATAGTCAGCGATGACCAGATTCGGGGCAAGTACGTGGAACAGATTGAGGCCCTCCGCCCAGTTGGACGCCGTCTCGAGGTTTAGTCCCGTTAGATCGGCCAGGCGTGCAATACTCCTCAGTAGAGTCTCATCGTCGTCGATCAAGAGGGCAAGTCCCATGGGTGTTTCCTCACCGTTCGCTTCTCAATCCCGACACAAGATCAGGCATGTGGAGTTCGATATGTGAACCGTCTTGGCCGGTTCTTGCAATGCGTAGCCGGCCGAGCGAGTCCCGCATGATTAAATCTGCAGTGCGGAGGCCCTGACCAGGTCGCCCCTTTGTGGACCCAATAAGGTCTACAGGATGATCTGGACTAACACCAGGGATGCCACTTCCGTTGTCTATGACGTCGAGGACGGGGTCCCCCATGTGCTCGTGCTCACTGATGCGGAGCAAGGCCTGTCGTCCTTGAGGGCGGTTCGCCTCGATTCCGTTCCGTACGACCTCCCTCAGTGCCTCGAAAACGAGCTCACGTGAGACGAACACGTCCTTCACATTGCCAATGTCGACCTCGATCTGAACTCCCAAACTGTCCGCAAAGGCGCTAACCTCACCCACGACCTCTGCCACAAGTTGTGCGAGGTCGACTCTTTCCCTAGATGCCGGCTGGATATCGAGGAACTGCCTGACGATCTTCTCGGATTGCTCGATGTGTTTCTCCGCGCTTTCCGAAATCTCCAACAGTTGCTCGCGGATATCAATCGGGACTTCGTCGCGGCGGGCGACAGCCTTCAGCGAGGCAATGTCGGCACTTAAGCCCAATAGCGGTTGTCCAAGGGAGTGCGCTACTGCCTTCAGGCGAAACTCCGAGCCCTGGAGAATGTTCGCTGCCTCCTTGGACGCCTTGTCCGCTTTACCGGCCCATCGCTTTGACAGTTCCTCATATATGTGACCTTCAAAGAAAGCGAATTCAGCACGCACATGGCTCACTAGCGACTCCGAAGCCGCGTCTTCAATCAAACCTTGCCTGTTCGACATGTCCCGCAAGCCAGGGTTACCGGTCCTTGAAATCAAGACGTGTCCGGAGAAAGTGATAGGCTGGATCAGAGCGTGTCCCTGACGCTGGGCTTTCCTCGCCGACACACCTACCCAGTCATTGCTTCCAAGTCCATATGGTTCGACCAGAACGCCATCCCGATAAAGTAGCACTCCGTGACCAACTGCATCGATCTTGCGTGCCCTGTGAGCGGCTTGCGGTGGCGTATAGAGGAACATTCCGCGAAAAGGACCGCACTCAAGGCTCATAGGACGTCCTTCGACACGAGCGAGGTCGGGGGTCACGTCTCTTGCTTCAAATCGCTCGACGCGCTGACCAGCATCTTCGTTGCTCGCTGCGGCGCCACGCCGAAGCTCACGGTCGATCTTGATCTGACCTTCTTCATTCACTTGGAACTGGAAGGTATACTGGTACTCTGTGGATTTCGCGGCGCCGCTTGGGGTTATGGTGCCGATGTCATCTTCTTCGAGCACTGCGTCGCTATCCAAGTGAATAGTAAAGTCGGTGTTGCTCGTAGCAGTCAGTGGACGGATCAAGAGTTCGAGGTCCTGGCGAAGCCGACCAAGGCGCGTTCTGCTACGTCCCACAACGGGCCGACCTGGTACTCGCGTATCCCACCTCTGGTTCAGACCACTTATGACGAGAATCGTTCCCGCCTGCACGGGCGGCGACTCGGGTGGAGTGTCGAAGTCATAAGGAATGCCAACGTGATGAAGCGACTTCGTCATGTCGTCGAAGGCATGCCAATCGAACCGCACGTGAAGCCATTGCTCGCCTTGCGTGGAACGAGTGAAAACGTCTAGGGCATCGCCGAGGCGACCTGCAGCGAAGCGACCGATGCCCTTCTCACCGGCTGGAATCCTGCTAGCTTCTCGGCCTGCCGCCTCCGATTCTGGCAATCGTCGTGATCTGTGCGGGGCATCTGGGGATTTGATGGAGAAACCTGGGTGCATCCAATTCTCTTCGAACGAAGCTACATCCATACCTGTGCCGTCGTCGGCGATGATTAGTGAGGAGCTTTGTTGGTCGGCTATGTTGAAGGACAAGTAGAGGTTAGCAGCCCCTGCATCGTATGCGTTCTTGACGAACTCAATGATCGCCAGATTCGGATCGGCAATAAGCTGACTGCCGAGATAGTGCTGGAGCCGTGCGGAAGGAACGAAACGGAAGAACTGTTCCTGTTGCATATCAGTTCCGTGGCTTTCGTGCGAAAACGACGCTCTCACGAAGGAAAGGAGATCTGGAGTGACGCCTGTGTAGCCTGCGGGCGACATCCAGTCGATCGACGCTAAACCCCTGGTGGGTGGCCAACTCCGCCATAATCAGATCTGCGGCGACAACGAAGCCCTCTCCCTCTTTGCCATGCAAGGAGTTGCCAACGATGTAGACAAGGGAACCCCCTGGCCGTAGGCGATCCCAGGCCGATTCCAGAGTCTGAGCCATATCTCGTGCGTAGCCGCATACCATCGAACGACGTTGAATGGAGTACCGATCCTCCGGGATGGCGTGTAGGAGCGGCGCTACGACTTCGGCGATGTGTGTGGAATGGTCATTCGCCGGATCGCGCATCAAGCTTGGATGGCTATGCACCGTCTTCAGTCGCTGCGACCTGAATGTGGCGGCATCGGAGAACATTCCCAACAACCATGCCTCCATCTTGTACACCTCTGTGTAGTCGATGTTGTTCGGGTATGGGGGCGAGAAGAGGACTAGGTCGAAATTAGCATGTGGCTGTACGACAGACATGGATCGTCCGTCTCCGAGGTGAACTCCACCGCCAATACTTACTCGCTCAACGGGCATGTCCAACTCGATTCGATGGGCATGTTCGAGAAAGGCTTCAGTGGGCCGAGCCCGTTCCTTTGTGGGAACGTAGCGGAGAGCACGCCCGTCCCGCCGCAGAGAACTCACTGGTTCGACCGAGGCCGCCAAGCAAAGGCGAGCCAGGTCTATGTCGCGTTCCCTTGCGCCGGCTGATTCTTCGTTGTCGATGGCGCTACGTAGGCGGAGTAGCAGATCGAGGTCTTTCGGGTTGAAGTACGACTCACGATGAAAGGTGGTCAGCATCGGAACCGGAAGTGGCTGCACTCTGCCTCGGAGCGCCTCAGCCGCAACCCTTTGAGCCAGGCGGCCAAAGGTCTTGGTCGGCTCTTGCATTGCCGCAAGCTTGGCAGAAGCAACGAGCCGAATGAAGGGATTACACTCGATGCCTTGGAACGTCACGTGGCTCAATG
>VXTA01000213.1 GCA_009837685.1 Chloroflexota bacterium
ACTCGAAGAAGGTCTAGAACCACACATCGTGAGTGATGTCTTTTTTTGGCACGCGGACGAGCCGAACATCGTGGTTGACATCACAACTTCGATCGACAATCGCATCGATGCCCTGAGCAAGCACAGTAGTCAGGTTCCGGGTTTATCGCGGCAGTCGGGTTCCGATCGTGGGATCAGGGATCGGGCGAGGTCGGTGGCAGAAGAGTTTCCGTTTGAGTATGGCGAAGCATTCAGACGGATTTCCGCTCGGCGGCGACGGCGGTAGTTCTAGGCGACTCCGATGCCGCGGAGGATGCGGAGGAAGATTTCGGGGACGGGTTTGAGGAGTTCGAAGATGAACCACGTGATGAGCGCGGCGAGAATTCCGATGACTGCTCCGCCGATTACGTCGGTGGGGTAAAAAGTTCCGACGTAAACCCGTATTACGGAGTAGATGGCAGCGGCGGCCATGAGTACCCAGCCAATGCGGCGATCCACGATCCAGACACCCATTGCGATGGCGAATACGACCGCCATCGGATTGGCGGGGAATGACGGATCAGTCGAACGATAGAAGATGAGTTGTAGGGAGTCTCCCAGCTCATCGAACGGTCTTTGGCGGTCGTAGGCTGAGTCGATGATGTCGACAACAAGGTTGGCGATGCCGATTGCGATTGCGGATAAGAGTGTCCCGCGCTGGTAACGTCGGCGGTCGGCTAGATCTCGGCCGACGAACCAGATGGCGAAGATGACGGCCGAGAAGGCGAGCGGCATCAGGTAGTCGGAAGCGAGGATTCTGGCGATGTGATCGAACGTTGGCGAGGTGCCTACGAAGCCATTGATCCACAACACCAACTCTCTGTCGAAGGAGTTAATTTCGCCACATCCTTCCGATCAGTGATGGGATGCTCCAGCGGTGGGCTGATTGCAATTGGTTGCGGATGTCGTTTGCGCCGGTGTCGCGGAGGTTGCGGAGAGAGGATTTGAGGGTAGTTAGTGTGTCGGTATTTTTCAGGGCGTCGAGGCCGTCGCCGGTTGGTTCGGGCACCCTCTGCGTGATCGCTTCGCTCCACGCGTCCCCCTCGCTTCGCGAAGGGGAGGGAAATAGACGGTTGTTGATAGTTCCGATAGCGGCGGCGAAAAAGGTTGCTAGGACGGCGGATAGTACGAAGAAGACGGCGTATGCGGTGCCGGCCATTCCGCCGTGGATGTCGTTGAGGTTGCGAGCACCGGAGATTTCGTCTACGGAAGCAGTTCCCCATGCGCGGTTTTCGGAGGTGCCGTCAATGACGGATCCGGCGCTCCAAGGACCCTCTATCCATAAGGGACAGAGTAGGTAATAGCCCAAACCCAGAATGATGAGCAGGATGCCGAAAGCGCGGGTTAAGTTCCTGCGCGGAAGCAGCCAGAGTCCGCGGATGCCGCTGATGGAGACGGAGATTTGGAGTGCGCCGAGGCTGACTAGGAACGCGAGGATGAGGTAGTCGCGCACCATAAGTGCGGCGGCAGATTCGATCTGGTCGCTCATCGGGCCCCTTACCCGCTCCTCTGGATTCCGGCTTTCGCCGGAATGACAGAACCGAGCGCGTTTTATCCGCCGCCGGGGGTTACGCCGGTGCACCAATCCATGTAGTCGGGATTGTTCCCGGTCACGCAGTCGAAGTAGATGTCTTGGAGCTGCTGAGTGAGGGGGCCGGTTTCGCCATCGCCGATGTCGCGGTTGTCGATCCGGCCGACGGGGGTTAGGTGTGCGGCGGTGCCAGTTAGGAATACTTCGTCGGCGAGGTAGAGTTCGCTGCGGTTTATGCGACGCTGGATAACGTCGATTCCGAATTCGTTTTTGGCGATGGTGATGACGGAGTCGCGGGTGATTCCTAGAAGGGCATTTGCGGTCTCGAATGGGGTGTGGATTTCACCATCGCGGACTAAGAACAGGTTTTCGCCGCTGCCTTCAGAAACGGAGCCGTCGTGGTTGAGTAGGATAGCTTCGTCGAAGCCGGCCATTACGGCTTCGGTTTTGGCGAGGATGGATGTTGTGTAGAGGCCGGTGATCTTGACCCCGGTGGGCATCATGGAGTCGTCGGGGCGTCGCCATGACGAGGTTTGGCACTTGATTGCGCCTTCTGCTTCGATATATGCGCCGAAGGGCAGGATCATGAGGGTGAAGTCGCTAGCCAAAGTGTGGAGTCTTAAGTTTGCGACGGCTTCTTCGGATTTGTAGGCCAGGGGGCGGATGTAGACGTCTTCGGCGAAGCCGTTTCGTTCGAGGAGATCGACGGTTATCTGGCAGAGTTCGTCGACATCGTATGGGATGTCCATGCGGAGGATGTTGCAGCCGCGGATGAGGCGTTCGTAGTGCTCTCGGAGTCGGAAGATGTAGACTTTTCCGTGTTTTTCGTTCCAATTTCCACGAATGCCTTCAAATGCGGCGGTTCCGTAGTGGAGAGCGTGAGTGTCGACGCGCACGTTGGCTTCTTCCAGGGGGACTTGTTGTCCTTTGAAGAATGCCCAAGTTGTCGGCGCCATCGCGGTGTCTCCTGTGGAATTGAGATTGGGGTATCTGGTTGCCCGTTGCAATTATATTAGGGCGCGGGTAGGGAGTTTTTGAGACGTTGTAAAGCCGCGATCTTGCCGCTGTAGCGGCACCCCAGCAGCGCGGGTGTTTTTTTGGTGGGATTCGGGGTGGTATGTGAGTAGTAGAACGGGGATCGGCGGCTATGGGGTATGATCCCCGAGCAATCTCTGCAAGAAGCGACAGCCACCCCACTTCCTCTTGACCACCCATTCCCTCTCACCCTAACCCTCTCCCACGGAGAGGAGAGGGGATGTGGTGTTAGTGCTCGCTGATGGTGTGGTCCGCGATGTAGTCGAAGTTGATGTCTTCGCCTAGGCCGGGGGTTGTGGGCATGTGGATTTGGCCGTCGGGGCCCATGGGGTCGATGATGGTGTTTAGGTATTCGGGTGGTTGGTCGTAGTCTACGAAGGGGTGGAGGAGGCCGCGTTCGTACCAGCGTCCGTTGAAGAAGCCTCCGAGGACGGCGAGGTTGCCGGGGCCGCCGCCGTGGATTTCGCAGTCCATGTTCATGGCTTCGGCGAGGTGGCAGATCTTCATGGAGGGTCCGATGCCTCCGACATCCATGACGCCGGTGCGTAGGATGTCGGCGGCGCCGTGGATGGCCCACTCGGCGCGGGAGTGGAACTTGCCTTCGACGAATTCGGGTCCGAGGATGGGAATGTCGAGGTTGTCGGCGAGCCAGACGTATGAGGACATGGAGTGCTCGTCCATCATCTCCTCGTACCAGTAGTAGTTGAGGTCTTGGATGCCTCTGCCGAGTTCGTAGGCTTCGGTGCGAGAGTACCAGTGGTTGGCGTCGAGCATGAGGGGGATGTCGGGACCTACGGCTTCACGGACGGCGGCGCAGGCTGCGATGTCCATCTTGACGGAGGGTGCGAAGGATACGGGTGGCATCCAGGTGTGGAGCTTGATGGCGGGGTAGCCGCGCTGGATGAGCCACTCGGCGAACTGTCCGTATTCTTCGGGTGTGGAGAGGCCGTTCGGGATCTCGTCGCCGCACATTGTGGAGCCGTATGCGGGGACTTTGTCGCGCATTCCGCCGAGGATTTTCCATACGGGCATGTCGATCTTGCGTCCGAACCAGTCCCATAGCGCGAGTTCGGCGAGTCCGAGAGAACGGTCGTTGAATGCACCTCCGGAGCCGCGCTGCCAGCGTGCCATGGCCTGCCAGAGGCGTTCGCGGTCGGTTGCGTCCTGACCCATGAGGACTTTGCGGATGAAGTTGTCCATCATGACGGGCCGGAGGGCGTCGGGGGAGCCGAAGGTGTAGCCGCTGGTGCCGTCTTCGGTGGTGATGGTGAGAAGCGCGGTGGTGGCTTCGTGGGGATCGCCGGGGTGGGTGTGTCCGTCGGTGTCTTGGACGGTGTTGGAGGTGTATGTGAAGGTGGTGACTTTGATGTCGGTGATGATCATGGTGTGGGTTATGGCTCCATCGGGCGACCACAAGGGTCGCCCCTACGTGTTGGTTGGTGCTTTCACGATGTTAGATGTTATTGGACGGTGATTGGGACGGTGAGTCGTGATCTAGAGGATTAAGGGTTGGTGGGACATGAAAGTAATCTGTAGATTTTCAGCCAAAGTGAGGTTCGTTTCGCGATTTTCGTTGTATCGATGCCAGAGATTTCACGACGGCATCTGAATGTCGTGTTTGTATAGCATCATTCGAGATACTTTTTCGCCAGCGCGTTGTAACGCTCATCGTTGCGACCCGATGTCGGAGATGACTTGAACGCAGAAGAGCGACGGCCCCCTTTGTCCCCGTCCCCAAGGCATCCCCTGCGAGGTCGCTTCGCTCCTCGCGTCCCTTTACTCTTCGCGAAGGGGACGGGTGGATTCCGGCTTTCGCCGGAATGACGAGTGTTGTGAGGATAACGAGGTCATGAGTCCAGTTCCTTGGCCGCAGATTCCTTGAGTTCGTAGAGGCGGTTTAGGGCTTCTATGGGGGTTAGGTTGTCGTTGTCTTGTTCAGCAATTGAGCGGAGGAAGTCGGTGTTGTTGTTTGGGGTGTTGAAGAGGTCTAGTTGGTGGTGGTCTGATGCGGGGGTGGAGGTGAGAGTGTTGTTCGTGTGATTTTCTAGTTCGGTCAGGAGTTCTCGGGCGCGTTCTACTACTGGTGCGGGCATTCCGGCTAGTTGGGCTACGTGGATGCCGTAGGAGCGGTCGGCGCCGCCTTGAACTATGCGGTATAGGAACTGGATGGATTCGCCTTCTTCGGCTACGGCTACTCGGAGGTTGTTGGCGCGTGGGAGAGTTTCGCCGAGTTCGGTCATCTCGTGGTAGTGGGTTGCGAAGAGGGTTTTGCAGCCTAGTGCGGGGCTGTTGTGGATGAACTCGGCTACGGAGCGGGCGATGGCTAGTCCATCATAGGTTGAGGTGCCGCGTCCGATCTCGTCGAGGATGGCTAGGGAACGTGATGTGGCTTGGTTGAGGATTGATGCGGTCTCGACCATCTCGACCATGAAGGTTGAGCGTCCGCCGGCGATGTCGTCGGAGATGCCGATGCGGGGGAAGATGCGGTCGACGATACCGATGCGGGCGAATTTGGCGGGTACGAAGCTGCCGATCTGGGCGAGTATGGTGAGGATTGCGGCTTGTCGGATGTAGGTGGATTTGCCGGACATGTTGGGTCCGGTGATGATGAGGAGCTGATTCTCGGAGTTGGAGGCGTTGAGATCGTTAGGGACGAAGCGTCCG
>VXTA01000261.1 GCA_009837685.1 Chloroflexota bacterium
GTACAACTGAACCTCAGGGGTTGACAAAACCAATTTGAATGCACCTGTTCCCAGAGGCCAACCCTTCGCGGGATCATAGTTGTTGAACGTCAGAGGGTCTTCGTTTTCCCAGACGTGCTTCGGCACGATCACGACATGGTTCTCATGACCGAAGCCGAACTGCTCCTGGAAGAAACGAGGGTCAGGACGCGTCAGCTTCATTGTGAAGTTGTAGTCGTCGTGGACGGTCACACTCTCGATCTTGTCCGCGAACAGCGTGGATCGGTTCATATCTGGAGCGTTGGCGATCACCATATCGACGGTGAACTTAAAGTCGTGCGCGGTGAATGGGACGCCATCCGACCACTTCGCCCCCTCTCGAACCTTGACGTCGATCTCGTCGAGTGTGTCGTTGTACTCAAAGGATTCACCGAGCCACGGAACAATACTTCCGTCATTCAGGTTCGTGTAAAACAGGTGCTCGATCAGACCCTTTTCCGACGCGCGACGGGCATGAGAATTACCCGGCAGCCACCAATTAAAGTCCTCAACGTTGTCATGTTGCGTCCGATAGGAACCACTCCAGTGGGTAAATACCACCGTCCGGTTACGCGGCACATCCTTCAATGCGCCAGGGTCCGGGGTTGGAGTGACTTCCTTCTCGACAATGACCTGCTTCTCAACCTCCACCGTCTGCACCACCGTCTCGCCTTGTACGACGACCTCTTTCTCGACCTCAACGGTTACCGGCACCTCGATCGCGACTTCCTCCTTGACCACAACCGTCTGGACCACCGTTTCGGTGCCTCCGCAGGCTCCGATGGCGACTAACGCGACAAGCGCAGCGACACTAGGCACAAGCGTCGACAGCATCCATTTCTTCGGCGATTTCACGGCGCGTACCCTCCTCGTACCGTTTGGATAACTTCGTAAAGATTAACGGAAACCGAAGTTGCAGTCAATCCTAGTATTTCGTTAGGTTTTCGTCGTATTGTTACGAATTCACAATTATGAGCCGTCACATTCGAAGTCGCAGAAATGATCTTTATCAGACAAGATTCCGGACGGTACAAGCAAAACGGGCTGCGGTTAAATGACCGCAGCCCGTTCGATTCTCGCGTCGGCTATGTGATCGCCGTCTCAGAACCCGACTAGTCTAGTTTCCAGTCGGCTTCAAGTTCAACGTGATGTGGTACCAACCGTTCCACGGCGGGTATGGCGCAACGTACGGGTCCTCAACACCCGGCCATCCTGTCCACCAGTGCGTGTTGTGAACGATCACGTGCAACTCTTCAGCGATGTGGATGACTGGCATGTCACGCAGGAACAGCTCCATCGCGCCTCGTGCCAATTCGACGTAACGCGGGTCGTCAGGCGAGTGAAGCATCGCTTCCATCTCGTCCAAGATCGCGTCCATCTCCGGGTTCTCGTAGCGTCCGCCTTGGACCGCACCCTTGTAGTTCTCGCCAGGAGGTGCCGAGTTCTTGGAGTGGTACGACTTGAAGGTGTCGTACGGCTCGTTGATGGATCCGCACTGGACCCAAACGACTTCGGTCTCACCCATCCGTAGACGATCACCGATCGTCGCCGGTTCGCCCTGCTTAAACACAGCGTCGAAACCGCCTTCTTGCAACTGCTTCTCGAGGAACGGACCTTGCGGCCTCATCCACGATGGAATCTCGAGCGTGATCTCCACGCGTTCACCGTCCTTCGTCCAGAAGCCTTCCGAGTCTTTCGAATACCCGGCGGTTGTCATTCGCTCGTCAACCTTCTCAAGGCTGTGGTTGCCGGCGTCGTATTTGTCGAGGATGTCCTGCATCAACGGTAGATACTGCTTCACACCGTAGGACGAGATCGGAACAACTACTGCCGGAACACCGCCCTCGTAAGCCAGTCCAGTGATTTCGTCACGGTTGATGGCGTGGTTGATAGCCCAGCGAACATCGACGCTAGAGAAGTGCGTCTTCTGGTTGTTCAGAATCAGCACGAAGTTACAACCATCTGGCGCACCCCAAACCGGGCCTTCGAAGTTCCAAGACCGCAGAGCGTCGTTGAAGCCCTTGGCAGCCTCGAATGTTCCTTTCAGCAACGGCGGACCAGCATCAAGCTGGTTGTTGATGTAGAGCTGACCTGCGATGTCGTCGTTCGCAACCGGGATGTACTGGATGCGCTCAACCATCGGAGCGTCGTGGAATCCGGTCTCAGACGCCCACCAGTCGTCGCGCCGGTCGTAGATCTGAACTTCCGGCGTCGACAATGCCAACCTGTAGGCACCGGTGCCCAACGGCCAACCCTTCTCAGGGTCGTAGTTGTTGAACGTCAACGGGTCCTCGTTCTCCCAGACGTGCTTCGGCACGATCGGAGTGTGGTTCTCCCAACCGAAACCGAACTGCACTTGGAAGAAGCGCGGGTCCGGTCGCGAAAGGTGGATCGTCAGGTTGTAGTCGTCATGAACGACCACTTCCGAAATCATGTCGTTCCAGTGTGTGGAACGGTTCAGGTCTGGTGCGTTGTTACGAACCATGTCGATCGTGAATTTGACGTCGTGAGCCGTGAAATCAACTCCGTCCGACCACTTCGCTCCCTCGCGAATCTTCACATCGACAGCGTCCAGCGAGTCGTTGTATTCGAAAGACTCGCCCAACCATGGGATGATGTTCCCCTCATTCAAGTTCGTGTAGAAGAGGAACTCGATCAAACCCTTTTCTGATGCGTGGCGGGCGTGCGAGTTGCCAGGCAACCACCAGTTGAAGTTCTCGACGTTGTCGTGCTGCGTCCGGTAGGAGTCACTCCAGTGCGTAATCACGAGCGTCCGGTTACGCGGCACATCTTTCAACGCGCCTGGGTCCGGCGTTGGGGTGACTTCCTTCTCGACCACGACCTGTTTTTCGACCTCGACCGTCTGCACTACCGTCTCGCCTTGAACGATGACTTCTTTCTCGACCTCAACGGTTACGGGTACCTCAACCGCCACCTCTTCTTTGACGACAACCGTCTGGACCACCGTCTCGGTGCCTCCGCATGCTGCCAAAGCCGTTAAGGCGATCATCGACGCGGCCGCTAACAGCACGGCTAACGGGCTCAACCTCTTCAATCGCATGATCTAACTGACCTCCTGACGACGCCGTTTACGGCTTCGTCTATCTGGACATCTTTATATGGCGGATTTCGTCACACATTTTCAAACATAGCGAATCCGTCACGCTTAGAAAGTTTCCAAGCGACGCGCTAACACTATCGAATATCTCCCAGTTTGTCAACAACGGTTCGCAAAGAAAGACTCTTGACTAATCTCGGCAATCCGATTAAGTTAACGTCAGCGTTTACGAAAAGCCGAGAAAGCTTGCATCTACTCCGGAATCACGACCGCAAACTGGCGCACCTATGAATCCCGCATACATCGTCCGAAGATTCGCCCTGTTCGTACTCACCGTCGCGGTTGTCGTCACCGTCATATTCCTACTCACTCGCCTTGCTCCTGGAGACCCCATCGAGGCCAAAGCCCTCGCTCTCGAGGCGCAAGCCGGAAACACCGGTGGAGACATCGGTCCCATCGTCGAGGCTTACCGCGAAAAATTCCAACTCGACGGGCCGTTGCACATACAGTACGTGACGTATCTCACCAACCTGTTGAGAGGCGACCTGGGATACTCCATGACGAACTATCCGGCTACAGTGGCCGATAAGATCTCCGCTGCATTGCCTTGGACGATCGGCATCGCATTAGTGACCACCGTTCTAGCTATGCTTTTCGGTTCCCTGGTCGGCGCATTGATCGCATGGCGAAGATCGTTTGTGCTCGTGCAGGCCACCCTGCCTGTCTTGATGGTCACCGCCGCAGTACCGTTTTTCCTCTTCGGATTGGTCCTCCAGTTCTTCTTGGGTGTGCATTGGAAAGTCTTGCCCACGGCTTTCGGCGTGGATCCAGGTTTCTTAGTCGGCTGGAACATCGAGACGGTCTGGCAATTGACCAAACACGCGCTTCTTCCCGCAACCGCAGTCATCGTCGCCAGTACGGGACTATGGGGACTCGGGATGCGTGCCATGATGGTCACAACCGCTGGCGAAGACTACATGTTGCTTGCCGACGCCAAAGGCTTAAAGGAACGACGCATCTTCCTCGTTTACGCGATCCGTAACGTCCTTTTGCCTCAAACCACCAGCTTTGCCCTCTCCCTCGCCAGCGTTGTAGGCGGGCTTCTACTGGTCGAAATCGTTTTCAACTATCCCGGGATAGGTCTGCTGCTTAGGAACGCTATCGGCGAGAGCGACTACTTCATGATCCAAGGCGTGACTCTCATTACGACCTTCGCCGTGGCATTAGCTCTATTTGTCATGGACCTGATTTACCCCCTGATCGACCCTAGGATTTCATACAGCCGATCATGACCGTAGAACCGACAACCCAACCTGCCCCCGGCGCAACAGGCGATAGCACTTCAATCGCATCTGGTGCTGGTTTTGCAACTCGTACCTATGGGTTCTTCCGGAACAACATGAAGATCACGATCGGGCTGTTCCTAGTCTTGATCGTCGTCGCTTTCGGTTATCTCGGGCCCTTCTTCGTCGATCTCGAAAAGGCCGAAGTTGGTTCAGTTCTCCCGCCCGGGCAAGCGCCGTCCGCTGAAAACTGGCTCGGGACTGATGCGCAGGGGCGAGACATGCTCGCATGGCTCATCGATGCCACACCCGACTCGCTGAGAGTCGGCGTCATGGCTGGCGCACTTGGCGTGGTTATCGGTGCTTCGGTCGGGTTCATCGCCGGCTACTACGGCGGGTGGATAGACACGGTTCTGCGAACAGTCACCGACATCTGGATGGCCATTCCCGGATTGCTTGTGCTGATCGTTCTCGCCAGTCTTAGGCAGGAGGGAATGACCCTAGAGCTAATGGCGGTTTTGATCGCAGCTTTCGCATGGATGGGCGCGGCGCGCGTCATCCGGGCCCAAGTGTTGTCCATGAGGGAGCGGCAATACGTCGAAATCGCCAGAATGTCCGGTGAAAAGGGCATCTACATCGTCTTCTTCGAACTTATGCCCAACTTGATGCCATTCCTACTCGCCGCATTCGTACGATCACTCATCGGCGCGATCTTGGCGGCGGTCGGACTAGAGTTCCTAGGACTCGGCGCCACGAACATCTCCACACTCGGAAACATCCTTTACTGGCAGAACTTCTATAACGCCGTAATCCGAGGCATGTGGTGG
>VXTA01000134.1:0-2127 GCA_009837685.1 Chloroflexota bacterium
TTTCCACGCCGGAACATCCGAGAACGAAAAAGATCAACTAGTCACCGCAGGCGGGCGCGTACTAGTTCCAACCGCATCATCGAACGAGTCCGTTCAAGAAGCCCGCACGAAGGCCTTTGAAATCGCCCAGGGCATCGAGTTCGAAGGCGCACGCTACCGATCTGATATCGCAGTCGGAGCGGATTGAACCAATCCTGAATTAGTATTCTGCTTTTCCGACATCGCACCTGCATCAAATCCAACCACGACGTGATACCCCGCTATTCAAGAGCCGAGATGAGCCGAATATGGTCGGAAGACCATCAATTCGGCCTGTGGTTGAAGGTCGAGATCGCGGCCTGTGAAGCATGGTCGAAACTCGGCGTCATCGACGACGCTGACATGGCTAAGATTCGCAACGCCAGTTTCTCGCGCACCGAGTACGATCGCCAGTTCGAGGAAACGCGACACGATCTAGTTTCATTCACCCGCGCCGTTGCGACCAGCCTAGGCGAAGAGGGACGTTGGATACATCACGGACTAACCTCCAACGATGTCAAAGACACCGCCCTAGCGATGCAGCTATCCGACTCAACCGAGCTGCTTCTGTCGGGAATCGATGCACTGATGTCAACTCTTGCATCCCGAGCGGTCGAGTTCAAGCACATACTCTGCATGGGAAGGTCGCATGGCATACACGCCGAGCCGATGTCTTTCGGCCTTAAACTCGCGCTGTGGTGGTCCGAGATGCGACGCAACCGCGAACGTGTCATGGCTATGCGGGATCGCGTCTCAGTCGGCATGTTGTCAGGACCAGTCGGGACATTCGCCGGCATCCCGATCGAGATCGAAAACCACGTCTGCGCTCAGTTAGGCCTTAAACCAGCCGAGGTCTCGAACCAGGTCATCCAACGTGATCGCCACGCCGAATACCTTCAGGTGCTGGCGCTAGTAGCCGCAACGCTAGACAAGATGGCGACCGAGATCCGTGCATTACAACGCACCGAGATCGGCGAGGTCGAGGAGCCGTTCGGCAGGCCCGGATATGTAAGCAAGGGTTCATCGTCAATGCCGCACAAGCGGAACCCAGAGCTTTCCGAACGCATCTGTGGCTTGGCACGTGTAATCCGCTCAAACTCCATCGTCGGACTCGAAAACGTCGCCCTGTGGCACGAACGAGATATCTCCCACTCCTCTGCCGAACGCGTCGTACTGGCTGATTCATCGCTTGCGCTCGACTACATCTTGGACCTCATGACCGGCATCATCGCTCACATGACAGTGAAACCCGATCGGATGCGCCGCAACATGGAGATGACGCACGGCCTCGTATTCTCGCCTCGCGTCATGCTTGCACTGGTCGAAGCCGGCGTAGAACGTGGCGAAGCTTACGACGCCGTCCAAAATGCCGCCATGCAAGCTCTCGACCACGAAACCGACTTCCAATCGATCATCAGTGAAGACCTGATCGTGAATCAGCACCTCGACGAGGCAGCACTCGCCGATCTCTTCGACTATGGCTACTTCATCGAGCAGGTTGACCAGATATTCGACCGTCTCGGCATCGAATTGAACGTGTCGACAACGGTGTTGTCCACATACATGCCCAGTCTCGTCCATCGCGGCAAGGTGCGCGACACCTACCACGTGTCCGACGGGGTACTCATGATGATCGCCACTGACCGCATCTCTGCCTTCGATGTCATCATGGACGATCCAGTCCCGCAAAAAGGTGTCCTCCTAGCGCAGATGTCAGCGTTTTGGTTCCGCAACGTCATCGGAGACATCGTTGACAACCACATGATCGCAATGGTGGGAGAATCCGATCTCGAACGGAGTGGCGCGCTCACTTACCTCCCCCCTGAGTGGAACGATCGCGCAATGTTGATACGAGAAGCAGACCGCATCGACATGGAATGTGTCGTACGCGGCTATCTTGCCGGGGCCGGCTGGGCGGAATACGAAGCCCACGGCACTCTCAACGGAGCCGAACTGCCCAAAGGGCTCCGCCCTGCCGAGAAGTTGCCCGAACCCATGTTCACGCCTTCGACCAAAGCAGAAGAAGGACACGATCTGCCGTTAACTGAAGCGGAAGCGATCGATCTCGTCGGAGCGGAACTGCACCAGCAACTCAACCGCGTGAGCATC
>VXTA01000134.1:2137-5160 GCA_009837685.1 Chloroflexota bacterium
AATCTGCTGGACACGAAGTTCGAGATCGGCTATGTAGACGGCAACCTGACACTCATAGCCGAGGTTCTGACACCAGATTCGAGCCGCTTCTGGGATAAGGAAGACTGGCAACCCGGCGAATTCCCTCCAGCGTATGACAAGCAGCACCTCCGCGAATGGCTCATCGAGAGCGGCTGGGATCGAGAACCACCGCCACCCAAGGTTCCAAGCGAAGTGATGGATATGACGCGGCAACGCTACATCTCCGCTTATGAGAGATTGACCGGCTCAACATTCCAATCCTGAACCAACGTATCCCAACCGTGAAATAGAATCGTAGCTTCATGGCACAGTCAAGAAACAGAATAGCGACCAGCCGCCCAGATCACCGTCGGGGCATGACCCGTTCGCAGATTCGCGCAGAGCGTCGATCCCGCAGCAACCGTCGCAAGCAACGTAAACGAGCGGTTCTCATCGCTCTCGGATCGGTCGGTGCCGTCTTCATCATCTTCGCCCTAGTCTTCCAACAGGGCTTCGTTTCGCGGGATCAGCAACTCGTTGGCGAACGTGGTCCGTACAACAGCGGCGGTCCGGTACCGGAAGACCCCGACGACGGTCGCGCCCACGTCCCGGACTCGATAGTCCCAGAGACTCGTTACAGCGTCTACCCGCCGACCTCAGGTCCGCACTGGAACACACTCGGTAGTCAAGCAAACAACTTCGAACGCGCCCCCGCCGGCTGGGGACCGTACACGCGCAGCCTACCCGATCAAGCACTGGTCCACAACCTTGAACACGGTGGCATCGGAATGCACTATGACCCCACCAAGTGTTCTCGAGACGGATGCACCAGAATTGCTGAGGAATTCCAGCGGATCGCCAAGAACTGGAACGATGACGATACCTATACAGGCTTCATAATCTCACCATATCCGGACATGGATACCGTGATCGCCCTCACCGCGTGGCGCCATCACCTTCGGCTCGACGAAGTCGACGAACCCCGTATCTTGGAGTTCATCGACGCCTACTTCGATCGCGGTTTCGAGCCACAAGTAGCCGGCATGACACCCGCGCGCTGATCAACGCGGTATCGACATGAGCGAAACATATCTCGCCCACATCCGCGTCTACTTCAAACCAGGCGTCCACGATCCAGAGTCCGAAACCATCAGCCGTGCCCTCGCGCGTCTCGGCTTCGACCAGATCGCATCGCTAAGCGCGGGGAAATTCTTCGACGTGAATATCGAAGCGGACGACGCGGACGACGCCTCGAAGATCGCACGTCAGATGTGTGAAACCCTGCTCGCCAACCCGGTTATCGAGACCTACTCCGTCGAAATCGTTGGCTGAGGCTCATTGCCGGCCGCGCTCTCCGCATCATCTTCGTTCTTTTCGCGTAACGCCGTCGCCATCGCGGTGGCCACGATCCCAGCGGGCGCGGCGACGATTCCCAAGCCGCACAGCACCACGATGGCGGTCATTATCTTCCCGCCGATCGTGATCGGGTAGATGTCCCCATACCCCACTGTTGTCAGCGTCGCAACAGCCCACCACAGCGCGTCTCCGAGGTGGCTGAACTGTTCCGGTTGCGCTTCATGCTCGAAATGGTAGACACCAAATGCTGCCATCAGAATCAGCAGACCCGTGACGTTTAGAAACATGACGATCTCGTTACGCATCGAGCCGAACGATTTGGCGAGCGTCGCCAACGCGCTGCTGTAACGTGCGAGTTTCAAGAGTCGCACGACCTGCAACACGCGCAGCAAACGCAAGAATGCGAACTGTGGCAATGCAGCCAATCCCACCAGAACCGCAATCAGGTCGATAATCCCGAAGAACGACAACGCATACTCGCGCTTGCTCGGAGCAGTGGCAAATCGCACGACATATTCGATCCCGAACAGGATCACAGTTCCGTAGGCGATGTCGTCGATCCAACCGTTGGTCGGACCCCACTTTGCATGGATCAATGCCGGTATGTTCGTGTCCAGAGTCGACACGAACGCCGCCGCCAGTATCACCGCGATGGATGCCCACTCGAAAAACGTCCTGCGCCAATTCGTCTGATCTGTCATCATCGTCCTCCTGACGATCCAGCTTAGGTAGACGCGCCAATAGCACCTCGTTCGAGGTCGATGCTACCCAGATGCGAGAAAGTTACCGACGGATTGTCAGTCCGACAGCGTGCCCTTGGTGCTCGGCACTGCGCCTTCCGCACGCTCGTCCACCGACGCGGCCTCGCGAAGCGCACGCGCGAATGCCTTGAACGCCGATTCGATCATGTGATGCTCGTTCGTGCCGCGCAACACCGTCAAGTGCAGATTGAATCGCCCCTCGGCAGCCATCGACTCGAAGAAGTGACGCGCCATGTCCGGCGAAAAATCGCCAGCATTCGAAGTCGATCCCATGTCAATAACGGGATATCCACGTCCGCTGAAGTCGACCACCGCGTGCGACAACGCTTCATCGAGCGGTACGTGTTTGCTCGACATGCGAACGATTCCCGCGCCATTTCCCAATGCCTCGGCTAAACACCGACCAATCACAATCGCCGTATCTTCGACAGTGTGGTGTGAACCAGTCTCGATGTCGCCGGATGCGTTGACCGAAAGATCCATCATCGAGTGCTTGGCGAGCGCGTGCAACATGTGATTCATGAAGCCAATCGGGGTGTCGATCTGGGCTCTGCCCTGCCCGTCAAGATTCAGACGAACGTTAATGTTGGTCTCGCCAGTCTCGCGGGATATCTCTGCGATTCGATCACTCATTTCGCACCTCAACCCTCAATTATCGAATGCGCAACCAACGCGTTTCTCGCGTTTAGGTGCATCCAAACCCGTCAAACGAGCTCTTGCAGGGCCTGAATGACCATGTCATTCTGCGACGACGTTCCAACGCTGACCCTTATCGAATTCTCCAATCGCCGACCGCTGAACTTCCTCGCGAATATCCCGCGCCGCGCCAGAAACTCGTACACCTCGTCGCCAGACCGCCCATCGAACTTCATCAACAAATAGTTCGCCGTCGATGGCGAGTAGCTG
>VXTA01000154.1:0-1795 GCA_009837685.1 Chloroflexota bacterium
CCATTCCACTGAACAAACACGTCGTTCTCGCTCAAGTCGGCATCACCACTCAAAACCGGAGCAAGACTCTTCCCCTGCATCTCCCAACCATTTGAACCTTCCGATGCAGTCGGTGCAAAACCATCACCGAGAACACTGCCGAAAGTCGATCCCGATGCATCGTTGCCGCCGCTCAAATCTAGCAACGTCGGAACAAGATCAACCAGCGAAACCGAACCACTTATCCGCGTCGAATCCCCCGCCGCGTCTGGTTCAGATCCCGGAACGCGTATCAGTAGAGGAACACGCGATGCTTCTTCATACATCGATCGCTTCTCCAACATCCCGTGATCACCAGCCATCTCTCCGTGCTCGCTGGTGAAAACGATGATCGTGTTATCGAGTTGGTCAGTAGCCTCCAGCGCGTCTAGCATCTTGCCGACTTGACGGTCTACTAGCGTCACGTTAGCGAAATACTGCGCCCGTAACCGACGCCAACCATCCTCACCCGTCAGATCGTGATAGTCGTCGATTCCCAGCGGGTTCAGGTTGCCTGCCATGTAGTAATCCGCCCGCAAGCGGTTCAGCAGCGAACTATCGTCAGGACGTTTCAGGAACGCCGGTCCGACCGAGACATCTTCCGGATCATAAAGATCGTTGAGCGGTCCGGTATACGGTGGATGCGGCTCGAAAAACGAGACGTACAACATGAACGGCATGTCACCGTTCTCAGTACCGCCATGATCCCGGATGAAGTCTGCTGCGCTATCACCGAGGAAATACGCCTGCGTCTGCTCCTCGGTCAATCCCGCAGTAGCGAACCAGTTCTCATACGACCGATTCATACCCGGTGGCTCGATGCCGTGCTTTCGCAGATGATCGTTGTAGTGCGCCTCGACGTTCCGATACTCTCGCTTCGTTGCCCGAACTCTGTGAAAATCCTCCACGCTGGTCCATTTGTCGAAACCATGCTGTTGGATCATGTCGTTGCCGAGATGCCACTTGCCGAAGTACGCGCAGTAGTACTCCTCGCTGATCCGCTCCGCGATCGTCGGACAATCGGCCGGCAACGGGATGTTGTTCCGATGCAACCCGACCGCGTGTGGATACAGCCCCGTCATGATCGACGCCCGGCTAGGAGTGCAAACCGGTTGCGTGACGTATGCGTTCTCGAACACAAACGACCGATCTGCGATCCTATTCAGATTCGGCGTTTCAATCCAATCGTTGCCGTAGCAAGCCAGCGAATCCTGCCGCTGCTGATCAGTCAGTATGAAGAGAATGTTCGGACGATTCGAAGCGGTTTTCATGGGATTTGCAGATGTCTTCGGTTGCCGTTGTCGCTTAACGTAGGATTTAGCTTACTATCAGTCCACCATGATGCCCGCAGAGCAACCACAATCCGAACCGATCGACGCGGGACAGCTGCGAAGACCTCGCAACCCTCGCCGCGAAGACCGTCCATGGGGTTCATACGAAGTGCTGACCCGAGGGCCCGGCTTCCAAGTCAAACGACTAAGCATCAAGCCCGACAGCCGACTCTCCTACCAATGGCATCGCCATCGCGCAGAAACCTGGACCGTCGCCCGAGGCATCGCCAAAGTAACCATCAACGGCGAAGACCAGATGCTCGGCCCATCACAGTCCATCCACGTACCGCGCACTCACAAACACCGCATCGCCAACCCATCATCCATCGAACCCTTAGAAATCATCGAGGTCCAAACCGGCGACTACCTAGGTGAAGACGACATCGTCCGCGAAGCCGACGACTTCGGCCGGGCGTGAAATGAACTTCTAATCAGCATCCTAAGAC
>VXTA01000154.1:1805-5149 GCA_009837685.1 Chloroflexota bacterium
TCCTAAGACTTCGCCACATGCAATCATCTGCTTCGAGCCCTACCGCTCCTCCCGCCTCCGACGAAGCCACGCGCCGTTCAATGATGTCCAACCGGCGCACTGACACGAAACCCGAGATCGCCTTCCGAAGCATGTTGCATCGCTCAGGACTCCGCTTCCGAAAAGACCGCTACATCAAATTCGACCGACGCGGCGTCAAAGTCGATGTCGTATTCCCCACCGAGAAAGTCGCAGTCTTCATCGATGGCTGCTTTTGGCATCGCTGCCCAGAGCACGCCACCATGCCGACCCGCAACTACGAATACTGGTCAACCAAGTTCCAGCGGAATATGGATCGCGATAGGTCAAATAACCAGAATCTTCAGAACCTCGGCTGGCAAGTTATCAGAATCTGGGAACACGAAGTCAAAGATATCGAACTTGCAGAGCATGCCGTCTTGCAAGTCAGGTCCGCGTTACGACACCGAAACGACTTAACAACCCATCCGAATTCAAAGTCCGAAATGTAGAATTTGCATTCGCCCAATCACATACTCGATTTAATCCCTCACCAATGCCATCCAAACTCAGCGATGAACAGATACTCGCAATTCTGGAATCCGCGTACTCTGGTGCCGTCTATGACGCCATGAGGGAACTCGGACTAGACGACGGAATTCTTCCCAACCAAATCCAGCCCGTTGATCCGAACATCCCACTCGTCGGCAAAGTCTGGACCTGTTCAGGTGGAATAGTAGAAGGGATTTCGCAGGACGATTCCCTCCTCTCTTGGACTGGTATGCTGAGCGCCGCACCATCGGGGTCTGTCGTCGTCTGCCAACCAAACGACTCGACGATCGCGCACATGGGCGAGCTATCCGCCGAGACGCCCAAGTTCAGAGGCGTCAAAGGCTACATCGTGGACGGCGGCAACCGCGACACCGACTTCATCCTCAAACTCGGATTCCCCGTCTTCTGCCGCTACTTGACTCCCTCCGACATCGTCGAACGCTGGATGGTCCAAACCATGGGCGAACCAATAACCATCGGCGATGTCGAAATCAAAACCGGCGACTACATCGTCGCTGACCGCGACGGCGCAGTAGTAATTCCCGCATCCGCGGCATCCGACGTCGCAAACCGAGTCGATGAGGTGATGAACACGGAAAACGAACTCCGCAACATGATCCTCGATGGCATGGACCCGCAGGAAGCATACCCGAAATACAGACGCTTTTAGAGATGACATCATCGAATTCTGATCAACCTCTGTTTACTGAAAACCTGCGCGCGCCCGGATGGATGTTCGCGTTCCTCGGCCTCATGCTCGGCGCCGTCTCCGGAGGGCTCACCGCAGTCGGCATCCGTAGTTTCACCGACGATCCCCTAATCTCCGGCGGCGAATCGCTCATCTTCTACGTCTCATTCACCATCGCAATCGTCGGCATCGTCTACGTGATGCTCAACTCCACACTCATGGAGACCAAAGCAACCGTCAACGGCATCACCATCAAACTCGGCGTCCTCGGCACCCAACGCACAATCGATTGGAACAACATCACTGCCATCCGCACCGCCAATCACAACATCGCCCGACACGGCGGCCGCGGCAATCCCTTCGCCCCCTCCGATCGTCGTTCATGGACGATGTACGGAGTGCGAAGCGGGGTGGAGATCGAGGTATCCGACAGTCACGATAACCAGATCATTTTCCTATCCAGTTCCAACGGCGACGAATTAGTAGCCGTCGCTGAGCGACACATCGCGTAACCCCGTCATACCCGCGCAGGCGGCTATCCACGGAGGCCGCAGACTAGGTTTCCCTCGCTAGCGGGGGAAATGTCCGAAGGACAAAGGGGGTTAACGACTTCCCTCCCCACTGCTATCATCACACCATCAAACTGAACTCCCGTTATCTGTAGAGGCTTTCCAATGACTACATCCACCCTCGCCGCAATCATCTACAAGCAGGGAGAACCCGCCGTCGTCGAAGCATTGGAGTTGGACGACCCAGGGCCGGGAGAGGTGATGGTAAAGATCGGCGGCACCGGCGTCTGCCACAGCGACCACAATGTCTACTCTGGTTACCGCCGCACAGATGACCTCCCGACGATCCTAGGACATGAAGGTGCTGGCACGGTTGAGAAAGTCGGTTCGGGAGTGCATGGTCTGGAACCCGGCGACAAGGTGGTTTTCGCCATCCGTCCCATGTGCGGAAAGTGCAAGTACTGCTCAACCGCACGTTGGAACTTATGCGACCCGATCTCATCGCATCAACCCTCTGCCCAATTCCGCAAAAACGGCAAGAGTTACTACGCTGGTTTGGCGACCTATTCGGAATACACCGTGGCGTGGGAAAACAACGTCGTCAAAGTAGATTCTGACGTGCGTCTCGACCGCGCAGCTCTCGTAGGGTGTGCCGTGATTACCGGCGTCGGCGCAGTCGTCAACAAAGCCAAGGTGGAGACTGGTTCAACAGTGGCCGTTTGGGGTTGCGGTGGCGTTGGACTTAACGTCATCCAAGGCGCATATATCGCTGGCGCATCACGGGTCATTGCTATCGACACGAACCCTTCCAAGTTCCAGTACGCCACTAGACTCGGCGCCACTGACACCGTGGATGCGTCTAAGAACGATGCTGTCGAAGCCGTTCGGGAACTAACGGATGGAGGCGTCGACTACGCGTTCGAAGTGATTGGCCAACCTGCGACCCTCCGTCAAGCACTGGAAGCAACATGCGAAGGCGGGACAGCGGTATTAGTCGGTGCGGCTCCGGACGACGGCGAAGTGACGATCCCGATGCGCCACCTGTTCCTCGACAGGTCACTCATAGGATGCAGTGCCGGTACCGGGCGACCACGATACGACTTCCAATGGCTAATTGCGATGTACCGACAAGGACGCCTGAACCTAGATGATCTAGTTACTCGGACACGACCATTGACCGAAGTAAACGAGGCGTTTCGCGACATGGAAGCTGGAGCAGTGGCGCGAACCGTGCTAGTGCCTTAGCACGCCACACCTCACATCAAAACGCGACCGATTTAATCAGCGCTCGCGCTCACTTGGCTCTGAAATCCAGTGCGAATGTGCGAGTTGTCGCAGTACGGTTTGGTGTTTGAGATGCCACACCGGCAGAGCCGCACTTTTCCATGCTGCTTGAACTCGCCGCCTTCAGAATCGCGCAGGTCGAAATCGCCGACTACCTGTAAGGCGTCGTTGTTCCAGACGTATATGCGAGTTGGTTCGGACATGTTTTCATGCCCTGCAGGAGTCGGAAAATCCGGCCAGATTATGTGATCCGTCGCAGCACGGTTTTTCCTCCGACTGCCCGCAACGACACAGGTACGCTTCGCCCTCGACCG
>VXTA01000183.1 GCA_009837685.1 Chloroflexota bacterium
GTGATTTACCGATAAAACCGCTTGCTCCGGATATAAGAACTCTCATAATTCAATCATATTGAGACCGCTGGAAATCCGGTTAGTCGGTTAGTGGTAGGGGGATTCTGGTAGCGCTACCCGATACCCTACCCCTCTGGATTCCGGCTTTCGCCGGAATGACGGTTGCTGCGCGATGGACTCATAAAGCCGCGCCACCATCGACCGTGATCATCGAACCGGTTACGCCGCTCGCTTCGTCGGAGGCTGCGAATAGGAAGGCGTTGGCCAAGTCTTCGGGCATCATCAATCGTCCCATAGGGGTGTTAGAACGCCTGCCTTCGTAGTTTTCCGGGTTGTCGATGCTCGTAGATGGGTCGTTTGGACTGTAAGCGTTGTTGCCTCTGATGAATGGAGTATCTACATGCCCGGGGGAGATGATTACGGAGCGGATGTTCTCTTTCGCGTAGCTTGCGGCTGCGGCTCGGTTCAGTCCGACCATGCCCATCTTCTGCGCGGCGTACCCCGGCGATCCGCCACCGGGACGGATCGATGCGAGCGATCCAATGTTCAGGATTGCTCCGCTGCCAGCTCGCCGCATGGATGGCACGACGGCTTTTATGCCCAGAAATACGCCAGTCAATCCGGTCTCCATGATGATGTTCCACATATCTAGGGATTGATCGTCAAAACTGACCCTAAAGTTCGCGCCAGCATTGTTGCACAAAATGCTCACCGGTCCAAATGCATCTTCGGTCTCACTAACGCAATCGGCCCATCCCGCTTCATCACGGACGTCCAACTCATAGGCGATGGCATTGCCGCCGTTCTCGGCGATGTCAGAGCGTACCGCTTCGGCTGCATCCATTCGGAAGTCTGCGACGCACACGGCTGCGCCGTGTTCTGCGAATAGTCGACACTGTGCGCCGCCCATTGCGCCACCGCCACCCGTGACGATGGCTACTTTGCCCTCAAGTCTTTTTCCGAAGTTCGCCGTTGACATTTGCCGTGTCCCCGCAGATTGTTTGCAACGCCTGAAATGTTACATGCAATCCGACGCGACAAATGGTTACGAACTCGGGGGAGTGATCAGTCCTAACAGTGCACCTAGCGGATCGAAAATCCAGGCGATGCGACCCACTCCTGGCACGTCCCACGGCGGGTCTGGCAACTCGGCGCCGTTCTGCACTGCTCGTTCGACTGCAGCGTCAACATCATCGACGTTGAAGTAGACGATCCATGTCGGACCGCCAAGGCGGGCGAGCAACTCTTCCGAAAGTCCGGCGAGGGCACTGATGCTAATTACGGGTCCGTCTTGTGTGTGGACGATGTAGTTGGATGAACCGTCCGGCATCTCCATCGGATCGGTCTTGACTCTTAGCAACGTACGGTAAAACGCTGCGGCGGTTTCCGGATCGGGCGTCATCAACTCGCACCACTGCATGGAACCGTGCTCATGCTTGATGGTGGGTCCAGATTGAAACGCTTGCCAGATGTTTACTCTTCCGCCGGTTGGATCGGCGATCTGCGCGCCAAGCCCATACTCTCCTACCTTCGATGGTGCTTCGATCACGGAGCCGCCGAAATCAGCGATTCGACTCACGATCTCGTCCATGTCGTCGACCAGCAGTTGGACACTCCACTGAGGTTTCGCGCCAGATGCGATCGCTTCGTCATCCAGTGAAGCAATTCCTGCGGAGTACCCGGAGGCGATCTTGGCCCACGCGTAGCGCCTTCCCCCGACGTCCTCCGGCGGTGCTTCGTCATATCCCCAACCGAACAGGTTCGCGTAGAACGACATCGATGCCTCGATGTCAGGCGAACTCAAGTCGACCCAAAACGGCGTTCCTTGGCTGAGATTGGTGTATTGAGGCATTGGGAGTGTGTCCGTGGGTTCGATCTTTACCGAACGCTCTTATCGTTGGTGCGGTTCGATTACGCAGAAATCGGCTCCTTGCGGATCGCGCAACACGATGAATCGTCCGACATCGTTAATCGCGGGTTCGTCGGCCATCGCCTTGCCGCCATTGGATTCCACGTATTCCAATGCCGCGTCTAGATCAGTGACCTGAAAGTAGACGAACCACATCGATGGCACGCCATTCGAGATCATCTCATCTGGCCATTGAAACATACCTGCGACTGGAATGTCGTCCACGATCCACATGGTGTATTCGTTCAGACTGCCTTGCGGAGCGGTTACAGTCTCAACTGCGAGTACGTCTTCGTAGAAGCGCGCAGATTGCTCGAGGTCAGTGGTCACGTGTTCGGGCCAGGTCAACGCTCCCGGTTCTGCACGGATGAGACTGCCTTGGAATTCTCCGGGTTGCCAGAGGGTGGTTTGGCAATCTGTGGGGTCTTCTATTACGGCGACCCGCCCGGCGCGATCGACGTCGGTCGTCTCAGCTAGGATGACGTCGCCTCGTCGCCGGACGTTGTTGAGAGTCGATTCGATGTCATCAACGGAGACGTAGACGTTCCAGTTCGGTTTGGCGGGGACGCGAATCTGATTTGTATCCAATTCGTACATCGCGGCGGTCGCTACGTCGTTCACCATTGCCATCGAGTACGTGCCTATGCCCATCTCCGGCATCTGCTCATCGATGTAGCTCCAACCGAAAAGTCCGGAGTAGAACTCTTTCGCCGCCGTTAGATCTGTGGTTGCGAGATCGACCCAGCACGGCGTACCGTGTTGGTATTTGTCGAGAAGCGGCAACGGTCGGGGCTGTTGGTATCAGACCGTAGGCAACTGCTGAATGCCAAAGACCGCACCTTGCGGGTCTTGCATGACCGCGAATGTGCCCACCATTGGCAATACTTCAGGGCCGAAATGCACGGTTGCACCCAACGAGGTCGCAGTTTCGACAGTCGCTGTCGCATCATCGACTCGGAAGTAGACCTCCCAATGAGATGGAACGCCCATCTCGACCAGATGTTCTGGCGAGGGCATCACACCAGCCACCGGGACGCCCTCGACCATGAGCATGTGGTACGGCTCGCCCTCCGGTGTGGGCATCGTTTCTTTGTCGAGATCGACGCCGAGTAGTTCGGTGTAAAACTTGCCTGCGCCTTCTTGATCTGAAGTCAACAACTCTACCCAAGTCAATGCGCCGTGCTCATCTCGGACTTCGCAACCGATATTTTCCTTGGCCTGCCAGAACTGAATCATCGCGCCGGTCGGGTCTTGCGCCATCATCATCTGTCCGGACTCGTCCTCATCGAACTCATCAACGATCACAGTTCCACCAAGATCAGAGACTTTCGAAGCAATCGCATTGATGTCATCAACTGCGAAGTAGACCTTCCAGTGCGACGGTACTCCGGCCTCAGCCTCCTGAGGCACCTGCGTGAATATCGCTCCGGCATCTGATCCGTTGAGCTTGGCTATTGAGTAGACCTGACCCTCGCCCATCGGAATATCTTGGTAATCCCAGCCGAAGAGTTTCGAGTAGAACGCCTTGGCCCCGTCCTGATCCGTCGTCGATAAATCGGTCCAACAGGGTGTTCCTTGTTTGTAGCTTTCGATCTTCAAGTCAAGTTTCCTTTCGCGGTTCGACTAGCCAGCTGGCGGCGACTGCACACCGAACTGCGCGCCTTGGGGGTCTTGCATGAAGCCGATAGTTCCCATGGGGCCCAAGTCTGCCGGTCCCATGTAAACCATTCCGCCATTTGCGGTCGCCGCGTCGCAGACTGCTTGTGCGTCGTCGACTCTGAAGTAGACCTCCCAATGCGGCGGTACCCCCATATCGAGCAGGTTTTGCGGCATGTTCATGATGCTGGCAACGGGTGCGCCGTTCACCATCAATTGGTGCACTGAGCTGCCGTCTGGCGAAGGCATTGCGTCTCTTGCTACTTCGATGTCGAGCAACTTCGAGTAGAAATCAGCGGACGCATCCTTGTCGTTAGTCATCACGAGCGTCCACGTCAAAGCGCCGTGCTCGTCCCGGACTTCCGCGCCGATGTGTTGATTCGGTTGCCAGAACATGACTACTGCGCCGACCGAGTCTTGCGCGACGATCATACGCCCGGCATCGAGCACATCCATGGGAGCCATGAGCACGTTGCCGCCCAACTCAGGCACTCGCTCGGCGACTGCGTCCACGTCATCTACAGTGATGTAGACGTTCCAGTGCGGCGGGATGCCTTGCTGAGCTTCTTCTGGCTGCTGAGGAGCGATGGCGCCTGCGGGAGAGCCGTCGATTTGGGCCATAGAGTAGATCATTCCGTTACCCGCATCGTTGTCTTCGTATTCCCATCCGAAAAGGGTGGCGTAAAAATCCTTCGCGGCTGGTTGGTCGGAGGTGGATAGATCGACCCATGACGGAGTCCCTTGAGCGTAACTTTCAACCTTCGGCATGTGTTTTGGCCTTTCTCGCCTTATTGTGTTGTCAGTTTCGACGCGTCGCGTCGCCAAATTGTGGTTACTCCATTGGTTGCACGGAGATGATGCTGAACGTCGCACCTTGCGGGTCGTTGAGCACGGCAAATCGGCCCGGCGGAATGTTCGTGGGAGGTACGCATACCATGCCGCCAAGTTCTGCCGCTTTGGCTGCGGAGGCGTCGCAGTCTTCGACTCGGAAATAGACCATGAAGTGCGACGGCATGTCGCCCCAGCTTTCGTCCATCTCCATCATTCCGCCACGATCTGGCTCGACACCGTCAATCTTCAACCAGTGGTACTCGTACCCAATCTCACCCTCGGCGTCTCCATCATCAGCCGACGAAGGCGTCAGCTCCATTGGAAGCGTCAAATCAACTCGCTGATACCGCGAGCCGAACACGTGGCCGACGAAATCGTTGATGCCCGGAACGTCTCGCGTGTAGTACTCGACCCATACGACACCCCCTAGTTCGCCCCATGCCTCGTTCTCGATACCTTTATCTCCACTCCATACAACTAACGGTGCCCCTTCAGGTGTCAACAGCAAAGACTTCCTTCCGCCTCCTGCGGGATCATCACATGCCGGCATGATGACGGAGCCGCCCTTCTTGACGGCTCGCTCCATCGCCGCATCTGCATCGTCGACCCAGAACGCATTCACCCAGTTCAGCGGACCATCTGGCAGAGGCATCCCCTCGCTGTAGGTATAGACGCCGGCGACAATCTTCTCGCCTAACTGCGCCTGCGAGAACACCCCTTGCGGGCTGGACATCAGATCGTGCCACTCC
>VXTA01000141.1 GCA_009837685.1 Chloroflexota bacterium
CTCCCACGGAGGGGAGAGGGGATTGTTGGTGGTTTTGCAAAGGTGTCATCAAGGGGAAGAGAGATTCACCGTCGCTTTGCGCGTTCTTGTGCGCACATCCATTCGTCGTGGGGTGGTACGGGCTCGCCGATTACGTAGAGGAAGAAGTAGCTGCCGGTGTCGCCGAGGAATTTGAACTGCTTTTTCAAGTCTTTGACGACGTCGTAGAAATCGCCGTGGGAGCGTAGGTAATCGATGAAGCAGCCATGTTCGGCGTCGAGTTCGATGATGCGCTGAGCGTTGTGGGTGATGGCGGCGAGTTTGCGTCGGTTGCGGATGACGCGCTTGTCTTGAGCAAGTTCGTCCAGCTCCTCTTGGGTTAAGGCGGCGACTCTTCCGATCTCGAAGCCGTGGAATGCCTCATTGGTGTCGGGCCATTTGGCGTTGACGACTTGCCAGGACATTCCGCTCTGGAAAACGGCTTTGGACATTACCTCAAGGTAGTCATCGAGGGATTGGACTTGTACTTGAGGCGGCGCGCCTTTTTCATCGGGCATGAGTAGTCTCCTGTTTGAACTGTGATTTATGTGATTTTAATGATGGGGTGTGACTTCCCCGCGCCCTTGCCTCTCTGGATTCCCGCCTTCGCAGGAATGACGGACGATTCGGTTGACGAATAGTATTCTTATACCGCACATGGAGCGCGACGAAGACGCTAACGGAGTTGGAAATCGATCATGCCGAACATCAATAGACTTAAGGCGCTTTCTGGGCAATCCGCGATTGTGGGGGTGGCCGAATCTGATCAGATCGGGAATGTACCGGACAAGTCGCCGTTGGCGCATCATGCAGAGGCGGCTATCAACGCTCTGGACGATGCGGGGCTGTCCCTTTCGGATGTCGATGGGTTGATGACGGCTGGATGGTCGACGTTGGATGTCGGGGAGTATCTGGGGATACATCCGCGGTTTACGGACAGCACTTCGGTAGGCGGTTCATCGTTTGTTATCCACATTGCGCACGCGATTGCGGCTATTCAGGCCGGGTACTGCGAGGTTGCCCTGATCACGCATGGGCAGGCTGGGCGGAGTGATCGGGCTAGGGCGGGCGCTAACTTGGGGACGCCGCAGAGCCAGTATGAGACTCCGTACGGGATCATAGGCCCGCCGGTCTCGTATTCGATGGCGTGTCGTCGGTACATGCACCAGTACGGTGAGGACCGGACGCGGGAGGCGATGGCGAACATTGCGGTGTCGACCCGGAAATGGGCGAACATGAACGAGAAGGCTTATTTCTACGACCGCCCGGCGACGTTCGACGACTATCACGAGTCACGATGGATCTCGTGGCCGTTCCATTTGTTGGACTGCTGCTTGGTGACGGATGCAGGTGCGGCGATTGTTGTGACGACGGCGGAAAGGGCGAAGGACTGTGCAAAGGGCGGTGTTGGTATCTTGGGCGCGGCCGAGGGACACGACCACTCGATGATTTCGCAGATGCCCGATTTGACGCGGGCGTTTGGTCGCAATACCGGTCAGCAGGCGCTGGACATGGCAGGTGTTTCGCACTCCGATCTCGACCTGATGATGATCTACGACTCATTCACCTACACGGTGTTGGTCTCGTTGGAGAACCTGGGGTTCTGCGGACCAGGCGAAGGTCCGGACTTGGTGGCGAATCAACGGACGGCGCCGGGCGGAGATTTTCCGGTGAATACGTCGGGCGGCGGGTTGTCGTACACGCACCCGGGGATGTACGGGATCTTCACCGTTGTGGAGGCGGTACGGCAGTTGCGTGGTGAGACTGGCGAGCGGCAGTTGGATGACTGCAACTTGGCGATTGCGCACGGAACCGGTGGTCAGCTGTCATCGACTGGGACGGTGATACTGGCTGCGCCATAGAACGTTCTCTGGATGCATTGGCCGCTAACGGAGGACAGTGCCTCTTCATGGAGATCGGCATCGGCTTTCTATACCGATTCAGCGTGTGGCGTGCCAGCGTAGAATCGGTTTCGTGTTTTGGTCTAAATCCATAAGTAGGTTTACGGGTGTGGCTTTGACGGTCGTTGTGTTGCCCGTCGGGATGTTCGTGATGTACGCGGGCTTTCTGATCGGCCTCAATATGATTACGTTCGGCGTCGGCGTCGAGGCTTGCGACGATCCGACAGTGTGGAGATTTCCGGAAGAGTGTCAGATCCATCTCGGTGATCGTGTAACGGGTAACGGTGTCGAAAGCGGGAAAGATTTCATTTGGCGCGGGACGGAGGCTGAGGCCGATATATGTCACGACGAGTTATGGACTATGGGCCAGACTAGAACAGCGTTCAGATATATGAATCCCGACGAGTGGCCTCAGTGTTTCAACAATTACTCCGACAACTTGGACGAGTACGGTTTTGCGGGGAGATTGAAATTCGACGGAGAGTTGATCGAGGATACGAAACCTCACGAAATTCAGTTGGTGACACCCACGGCGACACCGTGAAAGCTAGATCAAGTTCTCGGCGTATTTCACGGCTCCATCTGCTGCCTCTGAAAGCAATTAGATGATCGACTGGTCAAGACCAATAGGACGAATTGTCGCGGTGATGCTCGCGGTCGTTGTTATACCGGTTGCGTTGTTCTACGTATATGTTGCGATTGGCATTGGGATTGAAGCAGGGCAGTCATACTTACGTTCCGAGAACTGCCCTGACCGATCGACATACACATTGCCTAATGAATGTCTGTACCACATGGGCGAATGGATGCGCGGGGTGGAAAACGATGGCAAGAGCGACTTCATTTGGTATGGGAGCCAGACCGAGTTAAACGTTTGCATCAAGACATTCGAAGAGCAACAAGAAGCTGAAATCGAAGCGACCTTCAAAATTTCTGAGGAATGTCGGGAGCAGTACGAAGGCACCGATCGCCTGACTGGATACAACGCGAAGATGGAGTACCGTGGGCGCCTCCTCAATGATTCCGATATGCACTTATGGGGTTTCGTAACTCCGACACCATCGCCGTGATGCCCTACAACACGAAAAGCATCGGGCGATTACAATCTACACACGAAATCGTAGTCTGTGAAATCAACCATCTCCGCGAAGGGAATACACGATGACCACTGATGCGCCTGCACGACCTGAGCCTGTTTCGCAGCCGGAATCTGATCGCTACTGGGAAGGGGCTCGGAATGGGGAGCTTTGGTTGCAGCGTGACAAGACTACGGGGGAGTATCAGTTCTACCCGCGGGCTTTCAGTTTGGCGACGCCGGGCGGCGAGTTGGAGTGGGTGAAGGCGTCGGGCAATGCGACGTTGCACACGTTTGGGATTGTGCACGTTCCGCCTCACCCCGCGTTTATGGGAGAGATTCCGTATATCACGGCGATTGTGGAGCTGGAAGAAGGTCCGAAGATGGCGGCGAACATCGTAGGTGTGGATCCGAAGCCGGAGAATTTGAGCATCGGGATGGCGTTGAAGGTGGTGTTCACGAAGATCAGCGACGACTACACGCTGCCGAACTTCACTCCGGCTTGAAAGTTTTCACACCCTCACTCTAGCCCCTCCCATCAAGGAAGGGGGATAATCGCATTGCCTAGCCCCTTTGGATTCTCGTCTTCGCGGGAATGACGTACGCCGTGTATTGCACAATTTAGGTATATTGCGCGGCTTTTTGTTTGCTGTGCGTGATGTGAGGACATCGAGATGAACAGGCACTTCTTAAGGTTCAAAGACCTCCCACCGGCGGAGATATCTCCGTTGCTGTACCGGGCGATCGAGCTCAAGAATGGTGCTGAGAGTCGAGCGTTGGAGGGGATGTCGGTGGCGTTGTTGTTCGAGAAGCCGTCACTGAGGACGAAGTTGTCGTTTTGGATCGGTGCGGAGAAGCTTGGTGGGAAGCCGGTTTACTTTTCGCCAGAAGAGGTGGGGTTGGGCAAGCGTGAGCCGGTTTCGGACGTGGCCAAGGTTCTCGCGAGCATGGCCGATATGGCCGTCGTGCGCACCTTCGCGCAGTCGACCTTGGACGAGTTCGGTGAGAACAGCGAAGTGCCTGTGATCAACGCTTTGACAGACGAAGAACATCCTTGTCAGGCCCTGGCTGACGTGATGACGATGCTAGAGATTCGCGGGTATCTGGACGAAGTGCGAGTGGCGTTTATCGGAGACGGCAACAACGTGGCTACAAGCTTGGCGTACGCAGTAGCTGGCTCAGGCGGGACGATCGTGATCGCGTCGCCGATGGATTACGAGTTGGCCTACGGCACGAGATACGATGCTGCGGAGTACACATCCGGCTCGGTGACGATGGCGAGTGTCATTCAGATGCGTGACCCGGTCGAGGCGACGCGCCATGCCGATTTTGTCTACACGGACGTGTGGACGAGTATGGGTCAAGAGGCGGAGACGCAACAGAGGTTGCGGGACTTTCAGGGCTATCAGGTCAATCCTGAATTGATGGAGTACGCGAAGCCGCAGGCGCGATTCATGCATGACATGCCGGCACATCCGGGGGAAGAGGTGTCGGAGGACATGCTGTCGCACCCGTCATCGGTTGTCTACCAGCAGGCGGAGAATCGCATGTGGGCGCAGATGGCTCTGATGGAAAAGATAGTTGGGGATTCACCCTCACCCTAACCCTCTCCCATCAAGGGAGAGGGGGTGGATCGTGTGTGCCCCCTTTGTCCTGCGGACATTTCCCCCGCGAGCGAGGGAAACCAAAGAATTTTGACGATAACGATGTCGCTGCCTGTCATAGCCATAGTTGGGCGCCCGAATGTTGGGAAGTCGACGCTGTTCAATCGGATTGCGGGCAGCCGGATCGCGATCGTCAGCGAGACGCCGGGTACAACTAGAGATCGTGTGTCTGTCAATGCCGAGTGGTTCGGCCGTCGGTTCATGTTGATCGATACGGCGGGTATCGAGGATCAGCCGTCGGCAGAGGTTCAGCTTTGGGACGAGGTTCGGGTTCAGACCGAGCGTGCGATCGAGACGGCGGATGCGGTGATTCTGCTGGTGGATTCTGCGGACGGGGTTACGGCATCGGACTTTGACGCTGCGGATCTGCTTCGTCGGGCGCAAAAGCCGTATGCACTTGCCGCGAACAAGACAGACAACACGACGCGAATGGCGGAGCTGTACACGTTCGAGGCGTTAGGTATGTG
>VXTA01000101.1 GCA_009837685.1 Chloroflexota bacterium
AATCCCTAGCAAGAAGTACGGGATCGAATGAACAATCATCACGAACGGTGTTGTCCACGCCAGTAACCGCTTCCAAGGCCCGGGCGCCGCAACCATCAGCGCCCCGAACAACGTCCCTAAAACGAATCCGATCATTGTGGCAGTCGTCAACAATCCCAAAGTCCATGGTAGTGCCGCCCTAATCACCCTCGTTACTTCAACTGGATAGTCGGTTACAGACAGGCCGAAGTTGAATTGAGAGACATCGATCCAATAGTTGATGTACTGTTGCCACATCGGTTTATCGAGGCCGAACTTAGCGCGGTATTCCTCAACGAACCCAGCAGATGGGTCACCTACGAACATCCCTTGCTGAGCTAGTTGGCCTAGGTATTCCTGTATCGGGTCGCCGGGTGCTAGGCGGGGCAAGAAGAAGTTGATCGTTACTCCCAACCAGACGACGAGCAAGAAAAGTCCAACTCTCTTCAGCAGATAAGTTACGGACATGTCGCGATTTAGGCCAGGTTCAGATCAAAGCAGTACGCAATGCTTCGCACGGTAGGCGCGAACGCTACGACTGCGCCGCATTATATGCGAATTGGAATAATCGGGAAACGCAGGTTCAATCCTGCCTCGTCAGCATCCCATTTCCACTCAACCGCTCCAACTCGATCGCCACCCCTTCGCTGTCCGGTCCGGGAATGTGCTCGTACGCGGCAGCCATCACTTGCGGATGTGCGTCGCCGACAGCGTATCCGCGTCCGGCCCATCGGACCATTTCGAGATCGCCAAGTCCATCACCGAAGGTGATGTAGTCGGGCGGTTCGAGACCGTGACGGTCGGCTAGCCATCGCAGAGCACGGACTTTTCCGGCGCGGGGCGACCCGACCTCGCAGAAGTGAGGCAGCGAGTGGGTGACTTCAGCCGATGATCCGAGCAGTCCAGCGATATCGTGGACATGCTCGGCCATTTCGTTGGGAGGTGAAATCCCGAGTACCACCGTAGGCTGGCGGTTGGCGAGAGGGAATAGGTCGTCGACCTTGACCAGTTTGGCGTGGTTGCGCTGAGCGTAGTCGAAATCTTCCTCGTCTTGGTGAGATACGAAGACATCGTCGTCGACATAGACGCGTATGTCGAGTTCACGACTCTTGAAGAAGTGGATCGCCTCTGCGGCGGTCGCTTCGTCCAAGCGTTCGTGCTTGAGCAACGTGTTCGTCTCCGCATCGACCGCCATCGCGCCTTGGTAGCAGATCATCGTGGCGTTGGCACCGATCTCCTGATGCACGATCCAAGCCGATCGCCGCATCCTGCCCGTAGATATCGAAAACGGGATACCTCTGTTAGTCACCTCGGCGACCGCGGCCTTAAGTCGGGGCGAAATGTTGCCGTTTACCCGCGTCAACAGCGTCCCGTCGATGTCGGATACGATTGCTGAAAAAGGCCCGTTGCTCATCGATTACTTAATCCTGCTGTCTGGTACGGATTCTCAGTGTTCAAAAAGATCAGTCCACGCATCTTCATCTGGGCGATATTCCTAGCGGTCGCGGCGTACATCTTCATTCAGGCACTCAGACAGGATTCGTAGAAGTCGCTTGCGACAACGCGGCATCTAGACTGCCGATGCATCGTACGCCTTCGCAGGATAGACCCGCGGCAATCTCTGACATTGTGCGCTGCAACACAGGATGAACCGAATGCGGGGCAATCTCGGCGAGCGGCAGTATCACGAACGCTCGTTCATGCATTCTCGGATGAGGCACGACCAAAGCCGAAGTTTCGATCAGTTCGTCGCCAAACATCAATATGTCAAGGTCCAAGGTTCGTGACTCGTTTCTTCGTACCCGGATACGCCCGTTGGCTCGCTCAATATCCATGAGTTCCGACATTAGCTGTTCCGAGCCCAACTTTGTCTCTATTGAAACCGCCATGTTCAGATACATCGGTTGCTGATCATCGCCGATGCCGAACGGCTCGGATTCGTACACCGACGATAGGGACATTGAATCACCTAGATGTTGAATCGCGTTGACGGCGGATTGCAGATACGCGACACGGTTGCCTAGATTGCTGCCGAGACCAATGAACGCGACGGTCGATTTAACTTCTGCGGCCAATCAAGTTTCCCTTTCAACCGCTCGACGCACACGCTCGCTTTGCCATCCTTGATGTGCGGGTTCCCAACCTCGAACTATCGCGTCAGCCACCTTTGCAACTCGCGCCATCTCCCTAACCTCATGTACCCGCACGATATCGGCACCCAAGGCGATGGCGAGCGCGGTGGAAGCAGCGTTGCCCTCAACCCGATCGTCTGGTTCCGCATCAAGGATCGCGCCGATGAATGATTTGCGTGATGCACCTATCAAGACGGGCAGATTACCAAGGTTGGTCTTGATCGAATCTAGATGTCGCAACGCTTCTAAGCTATGAGACGCATTCTTGGCAAAACCAATACCCGGATCAACGATGATCCGAGATTCGGCTACCCCGTCTCTTAGCGCGCTTGAAACCGCGTCGATAAGCTCCGCGCTGATGTCGGCAATAACGTCGTCGTACTGTGCCTTGGCTCGGATGTGACTTATGACGATAGGCGCGTTGTGTTTGGCGACGCGCGTCGCCATGTCAGGGTCTGACAACATCGACACGTCGTTCGCCATGCTTGCTCCTTCAGAAAGCGCAACATCCGCGACTTCAGATTTGCGTGTATCGATGCTGATAGGGACATCGCTGCGCTGCCTCAAAGCTGAAATGACGGGCAGTACACGCTCGAGCTCCTCGTCTGCGGAAACAGGGCGGGCATCGGGATAGACCGATGCCGGTCGTGTCGATTCGCCACCGATGTCGATGATGTCTGCGCCGTTGTCTTCCATCCGTAACGCCGCATCGACGGATGCGCTTATCCAATCCGTCCCCTTCCGCATAGTGCCGTCGCCCGAAAAGGAATCGGGTGTGACGTTCAGGATTCCCATGATGTATGTGCGGGAACCCCAATCGAAGATGCGACCGCCGATTTTCAGCGGTGGTCGGTGTTTGGCTTCGTCAATGTTGAACGGCAATTGAAGTTGCGTCGGAGGGGAGTGAGTATTGCATCACGCGGTTGCGTCGTAAGTTAGGATTCTAAGTTGGCGACTGCGATAAATCGAAGATTCGAAGCGCGCTCGATTTCCGGCTCGACAGGAGCGAAGAGAGATCACTCAGCAACAAGAAGCTACGTCATCAACCAACGGTTTCGAGAACCGTCTCACGGCATTGGAATCACGTCGCTCGACGGCTAAACTTGGCGGCGGCGAACGGCGCATCGAATCGCAGCAGAAACGCGGCAAACTCACCGCCCGCGAACGGCTGTCAAAGCTATTCGACGACGGTAGCTTTATCGAGATCGACACCTTTAACACCCACCGTTCCACCGACCTCGGACTCGACAAACAACGCTTCGAAGGCGACTCGGTGGTAACCGGATGGGGCAAAGTCGATGGCCGCACCGTCTTCGCCTACGCTCAAGACTTCACGGTTCTCGGCGGATCGCTCTCTCAGATCGCGGCGCAAAAAATATCCAAGGTGATGGATCACGCCATCAAAGTCGGTGCTCCCGTCGTGGGGATTAATGACTCCGGCGGCGCCCGTATCCAAGAGGGCATCGACTCGTTAGCAGGTTATGGCGAGATATTCCGACGAAACACGCTCGCATCCGGCGTCATCCCCCAGATCACCGTCATCGCCGGTCCTTCGGCGGGTGGCGCGGTCTACTCGCCCGCAATGACCGACTTCATATTCATGGTCGAGTCGATAGGGCAGATGTACATCACCGGACCCGACGTGGTGCGATCCGTAACCGGCGAGGACGTATCCCACGAAGACCTCGGCGGCGCGGGAATGCATGCGACAGCTTCGGGCGTGGCGCACTATGCTGCACCTGACGAAGATTCCTGCTACTCGGAAGTTCGACGGCTGCTCAGTTTCTTGCCGTCCAACAACGCATCATCACCACCTGCGTCTCCTTCTGAAGATCCGACGAACCGCCGTCCAGAAAAACTAGCCGTGGTAATCCCCGATGACCCGAACATGCCGTACGAGGTCTTGGATGTTGTCGAGGAGATTGTGGACAATGGCGACTTCATGCAAGTCCACGCCGAGTATGCGCGCAATATCGTCGTCGGCTTTGGTCGCATGGGCGGTTCAACGGTAGGAATTGTTGCGAATCAGCCGAACGAAGTGGCAGGAGTGTTAGACATCGATGCCTCTGACAAAGGCGCACGTTTCGTCCGCTTCTGCGACGCATTCAACATTCCCATTCTGACCCTTGTTGACGTCCCAGGCTTCATGCCCGGTACCGCGCAAGAGCAGGGCGGCATCATTCGCCACGGCGCAAAGATGCTCTACGCATACTCCGAAGCCACTGTCCCCAAAATCACCGTCATCTTGCGCAAAGCCTACGGTGGTGCATACATCGTCATGGGTAGCAAGGAACTCCGCTGCGACGTAAACCTCGCGTGGCCAACTGCCGAGATCGCGGTTATGGGGCCTGATGGCGCAGTGAACGTCATCGCTCGCCGCGACATCGCCGCCGCCGATGAGCCCGACGCTAAACGTCAAGAACTCGTCGCTGACTACCGCGAACGCTTCGCCAACCCATACATCGCCGCGAACCGCGGATACATCGACGATGTGATCGATCCTCGCGATACCCGCTCGCGTGTCATCGACGCGCTCGAGATGCTCGCCAACAAAGTCGACGACATGCCGTCGAAGAAGCACGGGAACATCCCTCTGTGAGCGTCGCCGATCAGCCCCGCTACGCGCCGAACACCGTAAGCGAAGAAGAGTTCGTGCAGGCGGTTTCAGATATGGCACGAGAGGTCTGGGATTTTCACAACCGCTGGGGATTCGGCTCCGGACATTTCGGAGACGCGAATCCCGCGAGCATCATCAACCGCCGCAGGGCAATACTCGCCGAAGAGGTGCGAGAGCTAGCTGAAGCGGTTGACGATGACGACACCACCGGAGTCGTCAACGAAGCCGCCGATGTCCTATTCGTAGCCATCGGACACGTTGAAGCTCTTGGCGCGGACGGACTCGATGGCGTCAGATACGTCA